>JBMOJG010000532.1:0-3006 GCA_049316925.1 Alsobacter sp.
CCCTGCAGCTGTCGGGCTTCCTGACGCGTGGCATGACCCGGCTTGGCGCCATTGATGCCAGCCGGGACGAATATCAGGCCCAGATCGGCGCGCTGCAGGGCGTCACCGTTCTCGACCTGACGGCCCTCCAGTCCAACGACCGGATCAACCACGACCTTTATGCGCAGAGCCCCACGGTCGTGCGGCTGATCGGCGACCGGCTGATCCGCGGCCAGGTCATCACCGACCAGTCGGTCGACGTCCTGTCGCCGGCCGAGGCTCTGGGCTCGGCCGCCGGGATGGTGGTGTCGGCCCCGATCCTGGTGTTCCAGGCGGCGTCATCAAACTGAACGAGGGAATTTGATACCCGAAGCCCGGATGTTTATAGTGCCGGGGCGAAATTTGACAGTGACCCACATGGTCGTGTCGTCGAGCGGCGCTGCGGCGCCTCGCCCCGAAGGTGCGTGACAGTGGCGGAGCAAGGACATCATGAGGCCGATGGATCCGCCCGAAACACCGTCCGGAGACGGCTCGATTCTGGCGAAATGCCGGCTGTTCTCAACCCGTGTCATGCGTCCCCTCGACCAGTTCGAGGCCTGGCGCGGGCATCTTTCCGGCGTGGTCGAGTTGACACCGGCCGACGAGCCGCTGCTGGAATTTCCCGCCGAGGCGGAGCAGTGGTCTCTGGGCAACGTGACGCTGTCGCGGTTCTCCCTGCGGGATGCACCGGCGCGGGCCTGGCGCCACAGGCCCGAGAGCCATTGTGACGACTGGTGCGTTGTGGCCGCCTGGCCGGCGGACGGCTCGGCCCGGGCGACGGTTTCGTTCCGGTCGCTCGCCCTGCCTTTCGAGGGGCTCGGCCGTGACGGCGAGGTCCTCACCCTGATGCTGCCGCGCAGCGGCCCGGCGCGCGACAGCCGGGACTTCGACGCGGCCCACGACAGGGTGCTGGCCCCGCCGATGGCGCAGCTGCTGGCCGACTACATGTCGGGCCTGTCCCGCAATCTGTCGACGATGACGCAGGAACAGGCCGACGCACTGTCCGAGCCGACACGGTTGCTGGTCGCGGCCTGCCTGGCACCGCGGACGGATCGGATTCGCAGTGCCGAGGCGCCGCTCAGCGCCCTGATGCTGGAGCGCGCCCGCCAGGCCGTGCGCGACAGCATGGCGGTGCCGGAGTTCGGGCCGACGCAGCTCGGTCAGCTGCTGGCCGTGTCACGGTCGAAGCTCTATCGGCTGTTCGAGCCGAGCGGCGGGGTTACCGCCTTCATCCAGCGCGAGCGCCTGAACCACGCCATGGCGCGGCTCAGCGACCCTGCCGACATGCGCTCGGTCAACGTCATCGCGCTGAGCACCGGCTTTGCCGACCATTCGACCTTCAGCCGGGCATTCCGCCGCGAGTTCGGCGTCAGCCCGAGCGAGGCACGCGAGATCGCGCTGGTGCACCAGCCGACACCCCGCTTCGGCCAGCCGGAGCCGGGTCTGGTGCAGCGTCCTGCCGTCAGACTGCTGGCCCCGTCGCGGACCGCGTGACGCATCGGTCCGGCCTGCCGCTGACGCTGCTCTACGCCGCGCTGTTCTTCGAGCTTGGGATCAACCTGCCGTTCTTCCCGCTCTGGCTGCGGTCGCAGGCCCTCGATGATGCCGCGATCGGCATCGTGCTGGCAGTCCCGCTGGTGCTCCGCATCGTCGCCAACCCCGCCGTCACGGCCTTGGCCGACCGGACGGGGCGTCTGCGAGGCACGCTGATCGCCTGTGCGGTTGCCGTCAGCATCGGCACGGCCCTTTTCGGCCTCGCCAGCGGCTTTGCCGCGATCATCGCGGTCGTGACCCTGGTGGCACTGGCGCAGGGGCCACTGATCGCCCTCACCGATGCCCTGACCCTTCGAATTCTGCGGGACCGTGACACCGCAGGGCGCGACTATGGCCGCATCCGGATGTGGGGCTCGCTGGCCTTCGCGGCCGCCAGTCTCGGCGCCGGCTGGGTCCTCACCGTGCTGGCACCGTGGTCGATCATCGCGCTGCTCAGTGCCGCGGCGGCGGCGACCGCCGTCGCGGCCTTGCTGGTTCCGGCCCCGCCGGTGGCCGGGGTGACGGACGCATGTCCGCCGGCGCCAGGCGCCGGTCCGGCCGTAGCCCCGGTCGGACTGGCCATGCTGGCGGCGGCGGTCGCCGGCCCCGCCCTGATCCAGGCCAGCCACGCCGCCGTCTACGCATTCAGCACGCTGCACTGGCAGACCCAGGGCCTGTCATCACCGGTCGTCGGCGCCCTGTGGGCGACAGGGATCATCGGCGAGGTGGCGGTCTTTGCCATCGCCGGACGCCTCGCCGTTGGCGAACGTGGCGCCCTCGCCCTGCTGGCGGCGGGCGGGCTCGCGGCCATCGCCCGCTGGCTCGGAATGGCGCTCGATCCGTCCCTGCCGGTGCTCGTCGCCCTGCAGCTCGGACATGGCCTCAGCTTTGGCGCCACCCATCTCGGCAGCGTCTTCCTGCTCATGCGGCTGGTCGATGATCGCCAGTCGGCACAGGCGCAGGGCTGGCTCGCCGCCGTCTGGGCCCTGGCGATGGCGATTCTGACCAACCTGTCCGGTCAGCTGTCGGCCACATGGGGGCAGGCGATCTACCTCCCCATGGCGGCGGCTGCGGCCATTGGCCTCGCTCTCGTCGCTGGCGTAGCGTTGGCGCGCATGCGCCCGATTGCAGGCCCGGTCTAGCGGCATCGCCGGTGTCCAGATTGGGATCAGGCGCTCAGGTTTGGGATTCTGAGCTAATCCCTCGCCACAGGGGCATTGCTACCTCTAGGTCCTGTCGGGGATCGAAAGCCTGGGGGAATGGCGGCTGCCGCCGACCGGATCCTGCATTGCGTGAGGGCCGGACACGGTCCGGACGCCGCAGTTTCCACCCGGGCGGCGATCGACGCCGTGCTAAGGGGACACAGTCCCCGTGTCAGTCGGGATCGTCGTGGGAGCCATCATGTCTGACCTCAATGCCGTCCTGTCCTATGTGGACGACCATGTTGACGACGCC
>JBMOJG010000533.1:0-2997 GCA_049316925.1 Alsobacter sp.
GCTCATGATCACCGGCTCGACGCGGTCGAACACCGCCTGGTCGCCGCCGCACATCACCGTCAGCACGCCGTTCTCAGCGCCGGCCTGGCCGCCCGACACGGGCGCGTCGATAAAGCCAAGACCGAGGTCTCCGGCCGCGGCGTAGAGCTCGCGCGCCACGTCGGCCGACGCGGTGGTGTGGTCGACGAACACCGATCCCTTGCCCATGCCGGCAAAGGCGCCGTCGGCGCCCAGCGTCACGGCGCGCAGATCGTCGTCATTGCCGACGCAGGCGAAGACGATCTCCTGGCCAGCGGCCGCCTCGCGCGGCGTCCGGGCAGCGCTGCCGCCGTTCTCCGCCACCCATTTTTCTGCCTTGGCGAAGGTGCGGTTGTAGACCGTGACGGTATGGCCCTTGGAGGCGAGGTGGCGGGCCATGGGATAGCCCATGACACCAAGGCCGAGGAAGGCGACTTTCATGGCGTGCTCCTGATCAGGCGGGCGGCCCCGGACGGGCCGGCGGTCAGCTGCGCACCAGATGCCGGGTCAGCCGCCGCTCGGCGACGTCCCACAGCCGGCGCACGGCTTCGACCATGACCAGATAAAGCAACGCCGCGAAGAGGTACACGGAGAGATCGAAGGATCGCGCGAACGCCAGTCGCGTCGTGCCCATCAGGTCGAACAGCGTCACCAGCGAGGCGACGGCCGACGACTTGATCATGATGACGACCTCGTTGCCCAGCGGCCGCAGCGCCACCATCAGCGCCTGCGGGGCGACCACGGTGCGCAGGATCTGGCTCCAGCGCAGGCCCAGCGCGCGGGCCGCCTCCCACTGGCCGCGCGTCACCGCCTGGATGGCGCCGCGGTAGATCTCGCCCTGGTAGGCGGCCGTGTTCAGCGTGAAGGTGAAGGCCGCGCAGTACCAGGCCTCGCGGAAGAACCACCACAGGTTCACCGCCTCGAGGCTCGTGCGGAACTGCCCGGCGCCATAATAGACGAGGAACAGCTGGCAGATCAGCGGCGTGCCGCGGAAGAACGTCATGAAGGCGTTGGCAGCGCCCGCCGCAATCGTGCCGCCGAACAGGCGGGTCAGAGCGAGGCCGATGCCGAGCAGTGCGCCGAGCACGATCGACACGGTGACGAGCTGCAGCGTCAGGGCGAGACCGCCGAACATGCGGCAGCCGTAATTGGTGATGGCCTCGTTGCCGATCAGGACGCCCGGCCATTCGCACCAGGTCATCGCTGACCTCCGGAGCCCGAGACGAAGCCGCGCCCGACGCGCCTCTCCAGCATGCCGATGCCGGCCGCCGAGATCAGCGAGAACACGAGGTAGATCATGCAGGCGACGCCGAAGAAGAAGAACGGCTCCTTGGTCACCACATTGGCCCGTCCGGTCCAGAACATCAGGTCGGGCAGCGCGATCACCGAGATCAGCGACGTCTCCTTGAGCAGCACCATCCAGTTGTTGCCGAGGCCCGGCAGGGCCAGCCGGACGAGCTGCGGCAGGACCACGAGCCGGAAGGTCATGCCCTTGGTCAGGCCGAGCGCCTGCGCGCCCTCGCGCTGGCCCTTGGGGATCGCGTTGAGCGCGCCGACCCACACCTCGCTCGAGAACGCCGCCAGCACGAGGCCGAGCGCGATCATGCCGGCAACGAAGGCCGGCATGTCGAGGTTGCTGCTGAAGCCGAGCATTTTCCAGCCGCGCTGCAGGCCAAGCTGCAGGCCGAAATAGACGATATAGAGCGTCAGAAGCTCCGGCACGCCGCGGAAGACGGTGGCGTAGGCCGTGGCGAGCCCTCGCAGGATCACGCTGCCGGAACGCTTCGCCAGCGCCACGGCGAGGCCGAGCGCCAGGCCGAACGGCAGCGTCGCCAGCGCCAGGCTGATGGTGATCAGTGCGCCGGAGGCGAGATTGCCGGCCCAGCCCTTGGGGCCGAACAGCAGGCCGAAAAAATAGTCCATCGGGGGACCGGTAGGGGGAGTGCGGTCGTGACCGCGTGGCGGGGCTTTTGTCCTGCACCGTTGCAGGCAAGCCCTGTGCCGAAGGGAGCCTGCCCGGGGAGATGCCGGCGCGCGTACGCTCCGGCCGGCCGTATGGTGGCCCGCCCGGATGATCCGGGCGGGCCGCCCGATCAGTCGGCCATGATGCTGACCTTGAAGTACTTGTCGGCGATCGCCTTGTGCGACCCGTCCTTCAGGCTCTCGTCGATCGCCTTGTTGAACATGTCGCGCAGGGCCGTGTCCTCCTTGCGGATGGCGCCGCCCACGCCCGGACCATGGATGGCCGGATCACGCTTTACGTCGGCCACCACCTTGCAGCAGTCCTTGCCCTGGCCGTTGGTGAAGTCCTCGAGCGCCAGCCGGTCGGCGACGATGTAGTCGAGACGGCCGTTCTTGAGGTCGAGGTTGGCTTCTTCCTGGGTCGGGTACAGCTTGATGGAGCTGTCCTTGTAGTACTTCTCCAGGAAGTTGGCGTGGATGGTCGAGCCCTGGGCGCCGACGGCCTTGCCCTTCAGCGCAGCCGGCGACACGTCGGCCGACGTCACCGACTTGTTGGCGATCATCGAGATCGGCGTGCGGGTGTAGACGGCGGTGAAGTCGACGCGCTTCTTGCGCTCGTCGGTGGCGTTCATGCCGGCGATGATGATGTCGTACTTGCCGGCCAGCAGGGCGGGGATGATGCCGTCCCAGTCCTGCGCCACCCAGCTGCACTTCACCTTCATCTTGGCGCACAGCATGTTGGCGTAGTCGATCTCGAAGCCCTCGAGCTCGCCCTTGGCGTTGAGGTTGTTGAAGGGCGGGTAGGCGCCCTCGGTGCCGATGCGGACCTCCTTCCACTCCTTCTGCTGGGCGAGCGCGATGCCTGGGCCGGCCAGAAGGGCCGCAATGGCGACGACGGCAAGACGCGAGACTGTCATGGGAACCCTCCGCTTTTCCCCCGTGGGGACACTGTTCGACGCGGGGCGGTCCGACCGTTGCGGCCGGTTCCCGCCACCATCCTGTCATTGGACACTGACG
>JBMOJG010000534.1:0-2995 GCA_049316925.1 Alsobacter sp.
GAAGCACAGTTCACAGAACTGCTAGGGCGGCTTCGTTTCGACGACGAGGTGCTGGACTGGGTACGCGACGCCCTGCATGCCAGCCATGCTGACGAACGGCGCGAGCACGAGGAGGCGATCAAGCGCCATCAGTCCGAGCACAAGCGCCTTCAGGACCGGATCAACGCCATGTATGTCGATAAGCTCGACGGGCTGGTCGAAACGGCCTTCTACGATCGAATGTCGAACCAGTGGCGCGAGGACCAGAATCGCTGCCAGCACGAGATCGAGCGGCATCAGAACGCCGACAAATCCTATAAGGACGAGGGTATTGCGCTCCTGGACCTCGCCCGGAACGCTCAACGGCTGTTCGTGATGCAGGAACCGCGCGAAAAGCGCCGTCTGCTGAATATTGTACTATCGAACTGCACTTGGGAGGATGGCGAAGTGATCGCAACCTTTCGCCAACCCTTTGACATACTTGCGAAAACGGCAACCGCCGCTGCCCGCGTCGAGGCGGGAGAGAACGCCAAATCGCCGAAAAGTGAGATTTGGCTGGGGGACCTGGATTCGAACCAAGATTAACGGAGTCAGAGTCCGCTGTTCTACCGTTGAACTATCCCCCACCGGCGCAGGGCGCGGTGCGCGCGGTCGTTCCGCGCGGGTGGCGGGGTGATAGCGAAGCGGGGGCGGCTTGGCAAGACGATCTTGCGACCGGCCACCCCGCGTGGGCTAAAGGCCCGGGTTTGGGGCCGGATCGGCGCCGGCGGGCGGCGCCATCTTGCGCGGCGCCGGATCGCGCGGTGACAGGCCGATCAGGAAGGCCATGAGCAGCCCCGAAGCCAGCAGGGCTGCCGCAAGGGCGCCCATCCAGGAGCCGATGACGGCGAGCCAGACCGCCCCGGCCAGCGACAGCGTGACCACGAGCTCGGCCAGGGCAAACACGCCGGAGTTGCGAAACCGGTCGCCAAAATCGCGACGGCGGACCCTTGACGGCTCGGCCAGCGCCAGCAGCGTCGCTGCGACGGTTGCAAAGGTGCAGCCCAGGCCGGTCCACACCGCCGCAGCCGGATCACGCAGCGCCATCAGCAGCACCGGCAGCCCGAACAGCAGGACCGACGCCGTCAGCGCCGCCTCGACCTTGGCGCGCGACACGGTGCCGGCCGGCACCGGTGCGGTGGCGATCAGCTCGGGCGCCTCCTCGGCGGCCAGGGTCAGCCATGCGATGCCGCCTGCGAGCTTGCCGGCGAACACGACCAGCATGGGGGCAATGATGCTGGTGGCGAGATTGTCGCCGCCTTCCAGTCCGGCCAGTGCCAGCCCGACCGGGATCAGCGCGAAGGCGCGCTGCAGCACCGGCATCAGGATCCAGGGATCGCGGACCAGCAGCAGCCATTCCTTCCGCCGCAACGATGCCGGCCCGTTCGCGCGGAACCGCAGCGGCCGCTCACGGGCTGGCCCCGTCCGGCCTGGCGCGGCAACGCCTGCGGCAGCGGCACGACTGCGGGCAAAGACCGCGCCACAGGCCTGGGCCGTGAGCGCAAAGATCGCTGCGCCGAGCAGCAGCAGGAGAATAATCGCGTCGACGTCGCCCAGCAGCGCCCGGCCCGGCAGCCAGGCGAGTCCGGCACCGGCCGGATCGGCCACCGACACCTCGTCGAGAAGCGTGAGCTTGCGCTCGATCGGCAGTTTGTTGAAGGCGTGAACGGCAAAGCCGAGGCCCGTGCCGATCAGCACCGCCAGAGCCTGCCCGGCGGTCCGTGTCAGGCGCGGTCCGATCAACCGCACCAGCCCCAGCGCCAGCACCAGCCCGACCGCGGTTCCCGCCAGCCCGAGCGCAGTCGTGACCGGATAGATCGCCAGCCACGCCGGTTGGCCGCGCAACAGTCCCATGTGCGCCAGAGGCGCCAGGAAGATGCAGAACGGCGCCGTGGTGGCGATGGCCAGCGCGAGAGCGCGCACGGCGAAGATGCGCTGCGGTGGCACCGGCGCGCTGAAGACGAGGTCGAGTGCACCCGCCTCGAAGAACGCCCTGACCGCGCCGCTGAGCGCCTGGGCGACGATCAGCGTGAACAGCACCCCGACCGCGCCGCTCATCAGCGGCAGGATCAGCTCCGTCGGCACCGTCTGGGGTACGCGCGACACGATCGCCACAGTTCCGTAGGCCAGCACGTGCAGGGTGAGCACCGCCAGAATGAGGACGGCCACTACCAGCCGGCGGGCGCGGACCCGCACGTCGATGGCGCGGCGCAGCCATAGCCGCATCTCGTGGCGCAGCAGGAACGCCGTCGAGGCGCGCAATCCCGGATCGCTCACGCCGCTTCACCCGCAACCAGATCGAGGAAGATTGCCTCGAGCGTCCCGCCAGAGCCCGCCATGGTCCTGTGGCGCAGCTCCTCCATCGTGCCTTCCGCCAGCAGCCTCCCGCCGCGGATGATGCCGATGCGCGACGACAGGCGTTCGGCGACCTCAAGGATATGGGTGGTCAGGATCACCGTGGCGCCGGCGGCGGCGCGCGCCGCCAGCAGGTCCTTCACCTGCCGGGCAATGGCGGCGTCGAGCCCAGTCAGCGGCTCATCGAGGATCAGCAGCTTCGGATCGTGGATGAGTGCGCCGGCCAGCGCTACCTTCTGGCGCATGCCGCGCGAGAAGCCTTCGCAGCGGCTGTCGCGTTGCGCCCAGAGCTCCAGCGCCTGCAGCAGCTCGCAGGCCCGCCGCTCGGCATCGGGCCGCGGCACCGACCACAGGCCGGAGACGAATTCGAGATATTCCAGCGGCGTCAGCTTGTCGTACAGCATCGGCTCGTCCGGCAGCCAGGCGACGATGCGCTTGGCCGCGAGCGGATCGGTCACCGCGTCGATGCCGTAGATGCGGATCATGCCGCTGTCGGGGCGCAGCAGGCCTGCGACCATGCGCAGGGTCGTGGTCTTGCCGGCGCCGTTCGGGCCCAGCAGGGCATAGAACTCGCCGGGCTGTACGATGAGGTCGAGGCCGTCGACGGCCGGATGTCCGAAGG
>JBMOJG010000535.1:0-2988 GCA_049316925.1 Alsobacter sp.
GGCGCGGAACGGCGATTGCCGGGCTGTGGCCACCGTGATGGCCACCCGCCACACCCTGCGCGGCTCAGACCGCTTCTCCCGGCGCATGGCCGAGCTGGCTGCGGCCTGAGGCGTGGAAGTCCCCATGCCGGTCATGGCAGTATCGAGACCGCATGGCCGGCATGAGCATTTCCTGCGCGCGTCGGGCTAGCCTGCGCTAGGGTCAATGCCGTTCGGCTCGAAGCGGCGCGCAAGGGGGGACGGTTGATGAACGCGTTGCAATTCGCAGGGTTGGTGGCTGCCGCCGCCCTTGTCGGCTCGCCCGCTTCGGCCTGTCCGGGGGCGGTGTCCTGCGTGACACGGCATGGCGAATATCTGCTGCGGCTGCCCGATGGCTGGGATGGCCGCACGCCGCTGCCCGTCCTCGTGTTCATGCACGGCTATCGTGGCTCGGCAGAGGACGTGATGGCGGATCAGGCGCTTGCCCGGGTCATGTTCTCCACCGGAACCGCGCTCGTGGCGCCGCAGGGCCGCGATGCCACCGGACGGGGGCGCAGCTGGTCGTTTCCCGGCAAGGTCGAGCCCGGCCGGGACGACGTCGCGTTCATCGAGGAGGTTGTGGACGACCTGCTCGGGAAAGTGCCCGTCAACCGGGCGAAGCTTGTCGCATCGGGCTTCTCGCTTGGCGGCTCCATGACGTGGTTCCTGGCCTGCCAGGGGCATGGCCGATTCGCCGCCTATGCGCCGGTGGCGGGCGCGTTCTGGGAGCCCGAACCGGAGCCGGGGGGCTGCCCGGCCTGGCCGCAGCCGCTGCGCCACATTCACGGGCTGGCCGATCCCACCGTGCCGATGACCGGGCGGGTCGTCGATCCGGGCGGCCGCCGCCTGCGCCAGGGCAATGTAATGCGCGGGATCGCCACCTGGCGGTCGATCAATGGCTGCCCGGAGACGCCGAGCCGGACCGTGGTCGAGGACGGGCTCAGCTGCCGGACCTGGGAGGCTGCTGCCTGCACGTCAGGCCGCGAGCTGGTGCTGTGCCTGCACGAGGGGGAGCACGAGATCGACGCCCGCTGGGCGGGCGCCGCCATGGACTGGGCCGCAGGGCTTGCGGCGACCGGATCACGGGCGATGACGACGGCCGGGCCGAGGCCCTGACCGCCATCCCGGGGCCTCAGGAGGCGCTGTTGCGCTCCATGGTCTCGAACACGTAGGCGGCGATGAAGCCGAAGATGACGTGGCCGACATAGCTCATGAAGGAGAGATCGCCGCCCCATTCCATGAGCAGGAAGGGCAGGCCGGCCAGCGGCGCGAAGATCCCCAGCGCGTTGAACCAGGTGAATGACCCCCAGCTCAGGCAGTTGGCCAGCAGCGGCGAGGGATTGATCAGGCGCGTGGCGGTGACGCCAGAGACGACGAGCCAGAAGATGGCGATGGCCAGTGTGGCCTTGCCGGTCACCGCGGCGAACACCATGAACGCGGTGAAGGCGGCCCAGACGCCGATGTCGAGCAGGACGGCCCAGCGCGGCACGAAGCGCGATGTCACGTAGTAGGCAACCGGATAGCCGACGATGCCGACGAGGTAATGGGCTGCGGTGGCGGTGGGCTGTGAGAGTTCGACGCCCGTCCAGGTCCGCACCAGCGAGATCACGAGACCGGGCGGCTCGAGGGGCCCGCCGATGATCCAGGCGGTGATCACCCGGGCCCAGATCTCCCAGGCCATCAGGGCGACATAACCACCCGTGAGCAGATGAAAGATGGTCCGACGCCCGGGCAGCGCCAAGGCGGACGAGGCGGGCAGCGACGAGCTGGCTGGCATGGACATGGCCGGGGTTCCCTTGGAGGCGGACAGGACACCGTCCACCCTCCGTAGTCGGCCACTGCATCGCTCCGTTACAGCGCGCCGCGTGGCGGCGTGCGCGCCGGATCGAACGGGTCGTGCTCAGCCCACGGGGTCTCCCACTTTGCGAAAGATGGTTACGTACTCTGCAAATTTGGCAATCAAACTTTGCGAAGGTTTGATGTATCGGTTGCGACGGTCGGCAGCGTTCTCGACCAGCACAATCCAATGGTCCGATTCAAGCCGCCTGATGAACGCCCTGATCTGACTTTCACTATAATCGATTGATCGATATAGACTCTTGAGGTTGTTCGTTCGATCGTTTCCGTACGAAGCCATAATGTAAAGAATAACATCAAATCCAATGACAGAATTGTAAGTGGGCAAATTCAGTTTTTCCCATGTCCTGACCATCAGGAGATGCTTAGCTGCCGTATCGATTTCCATCAGGTGCCCCAATTCTGAACTCGGAATAAAGATTTCCCACGCAAACTAGGTGTCGCCAACGGTAAATAGCGATGGATTGTATGGCCTTTCGGCAGCGCGAGCGGTCAACGGCACATCATTGTTGTGATGTGCGCCTTCTGGCCGATCCAGTCGTTTTCGAAGCCGTATAGCGACCGCGCCGGATCACGGATGCGGCTTGACTGGCCCGGGCTGAATGAATGGTTCCCCACCGGACCGTGAGGCCCGGAACAGGGCCCATTCCTCCACGACACGCCCGTCGGGCAGGTGGCAGAACCCGACCTCGCCGGCAGGGCCGGAGCGGATCTCGACCCTGCCGCCTAGGCTCACGCAGTAGGCCGATGCCGGATTGGGCAATGCATGGGCAGGCTGGGCAAGGGCCAGCAGCAGCCCGGCAACCATGGCAGGATGGCTCATGGCGGCGCCCCGTAGAGGTGGCAGGCGACGCTGCGCCCCTCGGCAACGGTCTGCAGCGCAGGCGCAATCGACCGGCACACCGGCATCACCCGCGGACAGCGCGGATGGAAATGACAGCCCGGTGGCGGGTCGACCGGCGAGGGCGGTTCACCGTCCTGGAATGTCATCGCGACCGTAGCCGCGGGGTCGGGCACCGGTGAGGAGGCCTTGAGCAGCTGCGTGTAGGGGTGCAGCGGCTCCTCGAAAATCCCGGGAACCGGGCCGCTCTCGACGACGCGTCCGAGATACAG
>JBMOJG010000536.1:0-2982 GCA_049316925.1 Alsobacter sp.
GGATGCGTGCCTCCGGTGTCGCCCGCGATTCGGTGTTCGTCACCACCAAGGTCTGGTGGGAACGCATCGCCGACGGCGAGTTGCAGCGCTCCGCCGAGGAGAGCCTGCGCAAGCTCGGCCTTGATACGGTGGACCTGCTGCTGATCCACTGGCCGAACCCGGCGGTGCCACTCGCCAGCGCCCTGAGGGGCCTTGCCGACGCAAAGCGCCGTGGCCTTGCGCGGCATATCGGCGTGTCCAACTTCCCGATCGCGTTGTTGGACGAGGCCGTCGCGCGCTGCGCAGAGCCGATCGTTGCCAACCAGTGCGAGTACCATCCCTATCTCGACCAGACCCGGCTGCGGGCGGCCTGTGCCCTCCACCATGTTGTTTTCACGTCCTATGCGCCGATCGGCAAGGGGGCGGACACCCAGGATCCGGTGGTGCAGGCAATTGCCGCGCGCCATGGTAAGACCGGGGCGCAGGTGGTGCTGCGCTGGCATGTGCAGCAGCCCGGCACCGTGGCGATCCCCAAGACCGTCACGCCGTCGCGGATCGCCGAGAATTTCGCGATCTGGAACTTTGCCCTCAGCGACGCCGAGATGGCGGCGATCTCGGGCATGGCGCGTCCCGGCGGGCGGGTGATCAACCCACCCTTCGCCCCGCAGTGGGATGCCTGACCATCCCGCTGGCCGTGCCGCGGCTGGCCACGGCGGTCCGCTTCCGCCAGAATGCCGCGACTTCGCCCGCCTGGCGCAGCCCCCGTGCGCCTGCTTCCACCCGCCCTCTGTTCCATCCCCAGCGAGTTCGACCGATGACCCTTGATGCCGCGACCCTTGCCGCCTTTGCGGAAATCTCCACCGCAACGGTCACCACCGTGCTCCTGAAGAAGGGCCTGCGTCGCCTGTGGATGCGCGGTGCCCATCCGCTGGTGACGGCGCAGGGCAAGCGCATTGTCGGGCGGGCGTTCACGATGCGCTTTGTCCCGGCCCGCGAGGACCTCGCCACACCCGAATCATGGTCGTCGCCGCGCTCCACCCGCGCCGCCATCGAGGAGATGCCGGAGGGATGCATCGCCGTGGTCGACGCCATGGGTGTTACCGATGCGGGGATCTTCGGTGACATTCTCACCGCCCGCATGGCGAAGCGCGGCGTCGCCGCGCTGGTGTCGGACGGGGTCGTGCGCGACATCGCCGGCGTGCTCGGCACGGGCTTGCCAGTGTGGTGCCAGGGCACCGCCGCGCCGGCCTCCGTGGCCGGGCTGACCTTCGTCGGCTGGCAGGAGCCGGTCGCCTGCGGCGGTGTGGCGGTGTTTCCCGATGATGTCATCCTGGCTGATGCCGACGGCGTCGTCTGCATTCCCGCCGCCTTTCTGGAGACGGTGCTGAAGGAGGGGCCCGAGCAGGAGCGGCTCGAGGCCTGGATCATGACCGAGGTGGCGCGCGGCGTGCCGCTGCCGGGGCTCTATCCGCCGAACGCCGACACCAAGGCGCGCTACGAGGCTGCCAAAGCCAAGGGCTGAACCGGAGCACCCGCGTTGTACTTCATCGCCTCCAAGATGTTCTGGACTTTGGCGGCGCCGACGACCCTGCTGATGCTCAGCACGGCACTGGGCCTTGTGCTGCTGCTGACGCCTTGGCGGCGGACCGGCCGTGTGCTGGTGGTCCTCGGCTTCGCTGGTGTGCTGGTCTGCGCCTACTCGCCGCTGGGAAACCTGCTGCTGGTGCCGCTCGAGGAGCGCTTCCCGCCCTGGAAACCCGATGGTGGTCCCTATGCGGGCATCATCGTGCTGGGTGGACCGGTCGAGGAGACCACCTCGAACGCCCGCGACATGCTGTCGTTCAACGAGTCCGGCGAACGGCTCGTCGCCATGGCGGACCTGGCACGACGGTACCCGGACCTGCCGGTGGTGTTCACCGGCGGCTCGGCCGGCCTGCGGCAGACGGGGCCGGCGGAGGCCGACATCGTCGAGCGGCACCTCGGCACACTGGGTCTCGCGCCGGGCCGGGTGCTGTTCGAGCGTCGCTCGCGGAATACGGTGGAAAACGCCGCCCTGACCCGCGAACTCCTCGGCAACCGGCCGGGGCGCTACCTGCTCGTGACCTCGGCGTTCCACATGCCGCGGTCGGTCGGTCTGTTCCGGCGCGCCGGCTTCACCGTGGTGCCGGTGCCGGTCGACTTCCGCACCAGCGGGCTGCAGGACACCTGGCGGCCGTTCACGCTGCCGGGTGACGGCATGCGCCGCGTCGAGATCGTCACGCGGGAATGGATCGGCCTCATCGCGGCTCGGCTGCTCGGCCAGACCGATGCACTGCTGCCGGCCCCCTGACGGGTTGGCGAGGACCCGATCAGTCGGAGTGCGGCACGCCGAGCCTGTAGACGCCCTTGAAATCATTGGGGTCCACCGGCCGCCCCTTTCGGAAAATGACGATGCGCCCTTCATGGGCGAGCCGCACGGCGGCGCGGCGAACGGGGATCATCAGCGGCCCCCAGCCATCGGGGTGGGGCCCGCCGAGGTGGCGGGCGGCCTCCGAAGGGCAGATCGTCTTGCCCTCACCGCGCGCAGTGGCGAGCAGCAGGATGGCGTCCTCAAGGGCCTGCGGAGATGGTATCGACGTAGCGTTGGTCATGGTGCGGTGGTGCGCGCTCGCGCGGCCGGCGTCAACCAGGCGGGTCGCGGCCGGTCGTTGCGGCGGTGAGCGCGTCGGAGTGGAACTGGCGCAGGCTCATCACCAGCAACACGGCGGCGGTGCTGACGATGAACAGCCACGGCGAGACGAACCAGCCCAGATAGCCGAGCGCAAAAAAGAATGCGCGCTGACCCCGGTTGAAATGCCGGCCCGCGGCCGTCGCCATGCTGGCGGTCCGACGGATATGGGCCCTGGCCTCGGGCGTGTCGGCGCGCTCGGCAGGTGGCGTTCCGCCCATCAGGATCGCCGCATAGTTGAACAGCCGGTAGGACCAGGCGAACTTGAAGAAGGCGTAGACGAAGATCACCGCCAG
>JBMOJG010000537.1:0-2981 GCA_049316925.1 Alsobacter sp.
CTCTATCTGACCGGCTCGTTTTTCATGCTCGAGGTCTATGACCGGGTCATTCCGAGCCGCAGCATTCCGACCCTGATCGGTCTGGGCGTTCTTGCGTTTGCGTTGTTAGCCTTCCAGGGCGCTCTCGACATGGTTCGCTCGCGCGTCCTTGCGCGCATTGGCGCCGCGCTCGACGAGGCGCTGTCGCCAAGGGTGTTCGACGCCGTGATGCGGCTCCCCCTGCAGCAGCCGGGTTCGGCCGACCGCCTGATGCCGCTGCGCGACCTCGACCAGGTTCGTGGTTTCCTCGGCGGTCCCGGGCCGACCGCGCTGTTCGACCTGCCCTGGATGCCGCTCTATCTCGGCATCTGCTTCCTGTTTCATCCGCTGATCGGCACCGTGGCACTGGTCGGCGGGCTTTTGCTGATCGTCCTGACGATCCTGACCGACCGCTTCACCAGCGGGCCCGGACAGGCTCTGACACGCCATGCGCGCACCCGCATTGGCCTCGCCGAGGCCGGCGCCCGCAATGCCGAGGCGCTACGTGCGATGGCGATGACACCGAACGTGGCCCGGATGTGGCAGGGCGCCAATGGCCGCTGGCAGGACGCCCACCAGCAGACCTCCGATGTCGTCGGCGGCTTTGGCTCCGTCACCAAGGTGCTGCGCCTGGCCCTGCAGTCGGGCGTGCTCGCGGTCGGCGCCTGGCTGGTGATCGAGGGCCAGGCCACGGCCGGGATCATTATCGCCAGCTCGATCTTGACCGCCCGGGCGCTGGCGCCGGTCGAACTCGCGATCGCCCACTGGAAGGGCTTCGTTGCCGCCCGACAGAGCTGGCAGCGGCTGGGCGAGCTGCTGCGCCGCATCGGCCATGATCCGGCGCCCCATTCCCTGCCGCCACCGCGGACGGCCCTGTCGCTCGAGGCTGTTTCGGTGGCCCCTCCCGGTGTCCAGCGCCTGGTGGTCCAGGACGTGAGCCTGACGCTTGCGGCCGGCCAGGCGCTGGGCGTCATCGGTCCCAGCGCATCGGGCAAGTCGTCGCTGGCCCGCGCCCTGGTCAACGTCTGGCCGACGGTCCGCGGCAAGATCCGTCTCGACGGAGCCGCGCTCGACCAGTGGTCGCCCGTCACCCTCGGCCAGCACATCGGCTACCTGCCGCAGGATGTCGAGCTGTTCGCCGGCACGGTGGCCCAGAACATCGCCCGCTTCGAGGCCGACCCCGACACCGGGCTGGTCATCGCCGCGGCACGGGCAGCCGGCGTGCTCGACATGATCCTGCGCCTTCCCAACGGCTTCGATACCGAGCTTGGCGATGGCGCCACCGCGCTGTCCGCCGGGCAGCGCCAGCGCGTCGCCCTCGCGCGTGCGCTGTACCGCGATCCGTTCCTGGTGGTGCTCGACGAGCCCAACGCCAATCTTGACCAGGAGGGTGACGCCGCCCTCACCGAGGCAATCGTCGGCGTTCGCAAGCGCGGCGGCATCGTCGTCGTGGTCGCGCACCGCCCCAGTGCGCTCGCCGGGGTCGACCAGGTTCTGATGATGGCCGACGGCCGGGCGCAGGCCTTCGGTCCGCGCGACGAGGTGCTGCGCAAGGTCGTCCGGCCGGCCGGACAGGGGACACCTGCCGCAAGGCCGCAAGAGGCACGGACCGAGGGCCAACCGGCGGCCGGCACCGCGGTGCAGCCCATAGGGCTGCGCGTCGTCAACCAGCCGGATCCCGACCGGTGAGCGCCGTGACAATCCGTCGAGAAACCCCCGCCAGACGGTCGATCCGTCGGCACCTTGTTGTCGGCCTGGCGCTGACGCTGCTGCTGGCCGGCGGTGCCGGCGGCTGGGCCGCCGCGACCATGATCTCGGGCGCAGTGATCGCCCCCGGCCTCCTGGTGGTCGACAGCAACGTCAAGAAGGTCCAGCATCCCAGCGGCGGTGTGGTGGGCGAGATCCATGTGCGCGAAGGCGACCGCGTGCGCTCCGGCATGATCCTGCTCAGCCTCGACCAGACCCAGGTCCGCGCCAATCTGAGCATTGTCACCCGCGCACTCGACGAGCTGGCGGCCCGGCAGGCGCGCGACGAGGCCGAGCGCGACGGGTTGCCGCTCGCCTTTCCACCCGACCTCCTGGCGCGGGCCGTCACCGATCAGGCCGTGCGCCAGATCGTGCAGGGCGAGCGCCGGCTGTTCGAGCTGCGGGCCGCCGCCCGCGAGGGCCAGAAGGCGCAGCTCGCCCAGCGCATCGGCCAGCTGGGCGACGAGATCCGCGGCCTGACCGAGCAGGCCGCCGCCAAGGGCCGCGAGATCGGATTCGTCCAGCAGGAGCTGGTCGGGGTGCGTGGCCTCTACGCCAAGGCACTGGTCCAGCTCAACCGCGTCAACGCGCTGGAGCGCGATGCCGCCCGGATCGAGGGCGAGCGGGGCCAGCTGACGGCCTCGATCGCCCAGGCCAGGGGCAAGATCACCGAGACGGAACTGCAGATCATCCAGATCGACCAGGATCT
This sequence comes from Alsobacter sp., assembly GCA_049316925.1. Lineage (GTDB taxonomy): Bacteria > Pseudomonadota > Alphaproteobacteria > Rhizobiales > Beijerinckiaceae > Alsobacter. The sequence continues at coordinate 2,474 of JBMOJG010000537.1, forward strand.
GCGCACCGAGGTTGGCAAGGATCTGGCGGAGATCCGGGGAAAGACGGCCGAGCTGACGGAAAAGCGGGTGTCGGCCGAGGACATGCTGAAGCGGATCGACCTGCGCGCGCCGCAGGACGGTGTCGTCCACCAGCTGACCGTCCACACCGTCGGGGGTGTCGTCACACCCGGCGAGGCGATCATGCTCATCGTCCCGGAGAATGACGCGCTGCTGGTCGAGGCCCGCATCCAGCCAAGCGACATCGATCATGTCCGCGCCGGGCAGCCGGCGCTGCTGCGCTTTTCCGCCTTCAACCAGCGCACCACGCCTGAAGTCAGCGGCGTCGTCCAGCGGGTCTCCGCCGACGTCAGCCAGGACCCCAAGAGCGGATTGTCGTTCTATACCGCGCGCATCGCTTTGCCCGAACCGGAGCTCGGCAAGCTCGCGGGCCAGCGGCTGGTGCCCGGCATGCCGGTCGAGGCCTTCATCCAGACAGGCGACCGCACGGTGCTGAGTTATCTGACCAAG
>JBMOJG010000538.1:0-2976 GCA_049316925.1 Alsobacter sp.
CGTAGTCACCCTCCGGCCGTTCCTCGCGCAAGATGCGCTCGACCTCGTCGCCGGTGCCGACCGGCACGGTCGACTTGGTGACCACAACCAACGGGCCGGCTGACAGCCGGGCAATGTCGCGCGCCGCCGCATACACATAGGAGAGATCCGCATGGCCATCGCCGCGCCGCGACGGCGTGCCGACGGCAATGAACACGCAGTCGGCGCCGCGCAGCCCATCGGCCAGGTCGGTGGTGAAGGACAGCCGGCTCTGCTCGACATTGTCGGCCACAAGCGTCTCGAGGCCGGGCTCGTAGATCGGCATGATCCCCTGGCGCAGCGCCTCGATCTTGCTCTCGTCAAGGTCGACGCAGGTCACCACATGGCCGAAATCCGCGAAGCACGCCCCCGACACGAGCCCCACATAGCCCGCCCCGATCATCGTCACCCGCATGGTGCTGCTCCTGTCTCGTCCACTGTCGCGATTGCACCCATGGCGCTGGCGCCGCCGCGACGCAACCGCATAATGGACACATCCCGGACGGACAAAGACCCGGCATGACGACACGCGCGTGAAACCCCATGCACGCATGACGAACTGTCATCGACCTTAGGCGCTATCGTCACCAAGCAGCCAATTGCCCCGCGCGGAGGGGCGCGCAAGATCGGCAGGAGGTCGGACTGGTGCAGCTGAGCGCGGCCTGACGGCGCTTCGCTCATTGCCCGATGCTGATCGAGCCTCACGGCGAGACACTCGCTCGCATCTTCCCGCTCCGTGCGAACACCAGTATCGTGGCCGCAATCCACGGGAGGTCGCATGCGCTTCGCACACGGGATCTGGGTCGTCCTTGCCGGTCTCACCATCGCTCTGGTCAGCTTGCGTCCCGTTGCTGCCGCCGAGATCCTTCCGGTGTTCGACGCGCATCTGCACTACAGCCACGACGCGCTCGGCCCGGTGCCGCCGGAGCGCGCCATCGCCATCATGCGCCAGGCCGGGCTGCGGCGCGCCATGATCTCGAGTTCCGACGATGACGGCACGCAGAAGCTGTACGCGCTGGCCCCCGACCTCGTGATCCCGGTGCTGCGGCCCTACCGCAAGCGGTCCGATATCAGCACGTGGGTGCGGGACGAGGCCATCCTCGTCTACCTGTCCGATCGCCTGGCGCGCTACCGCTATGCCGGGATTGGCGAATTCCACGTCTACGGCGCCGATGCGGACCTGCCGGTCGTCCGCCGCATGGTGCAGATGGCGAAGGAGCGCGGCCTCTTCCTGCATCTGCATGGCGATGCCGAGGCAGTCGACCGTGTCTTCGTGCAGGATCCCGCGGCCCGCATCCTGTGGGCGCACTCGGGCTTCGACCGGCCCGAAAAGGTCCGCACGATGCTGGAGAAGCACCCGCGCCTGTGGGCGGACCTCGCCTTTCGCAATGACCAGGCCAGCAACGGCACGGTCGACGCCGGCTGGCGCGCCGTGTTCCTGGCCCATCCCGACAGGTTTCTGCTGGGCACCGACACCTTCACGCCGGAGCGCTGGCACTACGTGACCGAGCACGCCGCCTATGCGCGTGGCTGGCTGGCGGACCTGCCGGCCGAGGTGGCCCAGCGCATTGCATGGCGCAATGGCGAGGAGCTGTTCGGCCATGCCCTGCGGCCGAAATAGGGTGTCGCCAACCTTGCGGAGGCTTGCCTGGACCTTTGCACTGATCGGCTCAGCAGTCGGGCCGGTGCTCGCCTGCGAGCCTCCTGATCTGGCTGATGGCTCCGGTGTGGTCGGCCGGGTCGCCACGCTTGATCACGCTCTCGCGCTACGATCAGTTCCGTCGCCGCTGCCGTTGAACCGGCCCTTCGCCCTCGAGATCGCGCTCTGCGCCCAGAACGGCACCGCCATGGCGAGCCTGCCGAAGGTGGAGGCCTGGATGCCAGCGCACCGGCACGGCATGAACTACCGTCCCACTGTCACCAGCGTTGGGCCTGGCCGGTATCGCGCCGAGGGGATGCTGTTCCACATGCCGGGCCGTTGGGAGGTGATCGTCGAAATCGGCAAGGACCGCATTCCCGTGCCGGTCGAGCTGCGCTGACCTGGGCCGGCACAGTGACGCGCGAGCAGGGACGACAGGACGACGAGCGGCCACGCTGGCGAGCCGGGCTCTTGTGGATCCTGGTCCCATTTGGCCTCTGTCTGGCTGTGTCAAGCTTCAGGCTTCAGCCTGCGTCCCTTGCGGGGCCTGCAGCCGCGCAGTCCGTCTTGCCGCCGACGCAGCAGTCAGGGTCTGGCGGCGGGGCCGAACCGGCATTCGAGCCCGACGAGATCGAGGCCATCGGCCGCTTGGGCCCCTGGCCGCAGCCGCTGACCCGGGATCCGAGCAACCGCGTCTCTGGCAATCCGGACGCGGCGGCTCTCGGCCTGCTGCTGTTTGCCGATCCGCGCCTGTCGCCCGACGGCGCCGTCGCCTGCACCACCTGCCATGATCCGGCCGGGGCCTATGCGGACGGGCGTCCGCGCAGCCGCGCCAGGGTTGAGGGCCGCCGCAACGCGCCCGGCCTTGTCGATGTCCGGTTCAACCGCTGGTTCGGCTGGGACGGTGGCGACGACACGCTCTGGGCCATGAGCCTGCGGCCGATTCTCGATCCCCGCGAGATTGGCGGCAGCTTCGCCGGACTGGCTGGATTGCTGCGCAGCGATCCTCCGCTGTCGGCCAGTTACGCGCGCGCCTTCGGCCGCGCGCCCTCAGCCGTATCCGACACGGCGCTGGCCGTCGACGCCGCCAAGGCGCTCGCCGCCTTCCAGGAGACGCTGGTCAGCCCGAGAACCCCGTTCGATGCCTTTCGTGACGCGCTTCTGGCCGGCGATGCCGGTGCTGCGGCAAAGCTGCCGGCCGCGGCCCGCCGCGGCGCCCGGCTTTTCGTCGGGCGCGGCAACTGCGCGCTCTGCCATGGCGGGCCAAGCCTGAGCCATGGCGAGTTCGCCGATGTGGGCGTGCCGTTCTTCACCACCGC
>JBMOJG010000539.1:0-2975 GCA_049316925.1 Alsobacter sp.
GTTGGCGCCGGACTGAAGCAGTATGCGCCCAACGCCTTCGTGATCTGCATCACCAACCCGCTCGACGCGATGGTGTGGGCGCTGCAGAAGGCCTCCGGCCTGCCGCACCACATGGTGGTGGGCATGGCGGGCGTGCTCGACTCGGCCCGCTTCCGCTACTTCCTGGCCGAGGCCACCGGCGTCTCGGTGCGCGACATCCACGCGATGACGCTCGGCGGTCACGGCGACGACATGGTGCCGCTGATCCGCTACTCGACCGTCGGCGGCGTGCCGCTGCCGGTGCTGGTCGAGATGGGCTGGCTGTCGCAGGAAAAGCTCGACGCCATCGTCGAGCGGACCCGCAAGGGCGGCGGCGAGATCGTCGCGCTGCTGAAGACAGGTTCGGCCTTCTATGCGCCAGCGGCCTCGGCCATCGCGATGGCCGAGAGCTACCTGAAGGACCAGAAGCGCGTCCTGCCCTGCGCGGCCTATCTGAACGGCGTCTACGGCGTCACCGACATGTATGTCGGCGTGCCGGTGCTGATCGGCGCCAATGGCGTCGAAAAGATCGTCGAGATCCCCTTCGACGCGACCGAGAGCGCGATGTTCGAGAAGTCGGTCGCGGCTGTGAAGGGCCTCGTCGACGCCTGCAAGCAGATCAACCCGGCTTTCGCCTGAGACTGCGGGCCCCGCGGCCACGCCGCGGAGGTTTCGCCTGCCTTCCACCATCGTGCAACGGGCGCCCGCCGGTCCGCGTCGGCGGCGCTCCGGCCGGGATGACAGACCGAGAGGCTCTCCACCCATGAACATCCATGAATATCAGGCCAAGGCGGTCCTCAAGGAGTTCGGCGTGCCGGTCTCCAACGGTCGCGCCGTGCTCCGGATCGAGGACGCCGAGGCGGCGGCTAAGGATCTCGGCGGACCCCTGTGGGTGGTCAAGTCGCAGATCCATGCGGGTGGACGCGGCAAGGGCCGCTTCAAGGAGCCCGAAGCCGGCGAGAAGGGCGGCGTCCGCCTCGCCAAGTCGATCGATGACGTCAAGCAGTTCGTCGGCGAGATGCTCGGGCGCACGCTCGTGACCATCCAGACCGGCCCGGCCGGCAAGCAGGTGAACCGCCTGTACATCGAGGACGGCTCGGACATCGAGAAGGAGTTCTACCTCTCGATCCTGGTCGACCGCGAGACGTCCCACGTTGCCTTCGTGGTCTCTACCGAGGGTGGCATGAACATCGAGGAGGTGGCGCACGACACGCCCGAGAAGATCGTGACCTTCTCGGTCGACCCCGCCACCGGGATTATGCCCCACCATGGCCGGCACGTCGCCCAGGCGCTGGGCCTCACGGGTGACCTTGCCAAGCAGGCCGAGGTTCTCGTTGGCCAGCTCTACCGGGCGTTCGTGGCCAAGGACATGGCCATGCTCGAGATCAACCCGCTGATCATCACCAAGGACGCCAAGCTGCGCTGCCTCGACGCCAAGATGTCGTTCGACGGCAACGCGCTGTATCGCCACCCCGACATCTTCGCCCTGCGCGACGAGACCGAGGAGGACGCCAAGGAGATCGAGGCGTCCAAGTATGACCTGAACTACATCACGCTCGACGGGACCATCGGCTGCATGGTCAACGGCGCCGGCCTGGCGATGGCCACCATGGACATCATCAAGCTGTACGGCGAGGCCCCGGCCAACTTCCTCGACGTCGGTGGCGGTGCCTCCAAGGAGAAGGTGACGGCGGCCTTCAAGATCATCACCGCCGACCCGAACGTGAAGGGCATCCTGATCAACATCTTCGGCGGCATCATGCGCTGCGACGTCATCGCCGAGGGCGTGATCGCCGCGGTGAAGGAGGTCGGCCTGCAGGTGCCCCTGGTGGTGCGCCTCGAGGGCACCAATGTCGAGCTCGGCAAGAAGATCATCGCCGAATCGGGCCTCAACGTGATCCCCGCCGACGATCTCGACGACGCGGCCCAGAAGATCGTCAAGGCCGTGAAGGAGGCCGCATAATGTCCGTTCTGATCGACGCCAACACCAAGGTCATCTGCCAGGGCTTCACCGGCAAGAACGGCACCTTCCATTCCGAGCAGGCGATCGCCTATGGGACCAGGATGGTCGGCGGCACCTCGCCCGGGAAGGGCGGCGCCACCCATCTGGGCCTGCCGGTGTTCGACACCGTTGTCGAGGCCCGCGAGCGGACCGGGGCCGATGCCTCGGTGATCTACGTGCCGCCGGCGGGCGCCGCCGACGCGATCTGCGAGGCCATCGCCGCCGAGGTTCCGCTCATCGTGTGCATCACCGAGGGCATCCCGGTGCTGGACATGGTCAAGGTCAAGCGCGCACTGTCGGGGTCCAAGTCCCGCCTCATCGGGCCGAACTGCCCGGGCGTGATGACGGCCGGCGCCTGCAAGATCGGCATCATGCCGGGCAACATCTTCAAGCCCGGCAATGTCGGCATCGTCTCGCGCTCCGGCACGCTGACCTACGAGGCAGTGTTCCAGACCACCCGCGAGGGTCTGGGACAGACGACCGCCGTCGGCATCGGCGGCGATCCCGTCAAGGGCACCGAGTTCATCGATGTGCTGGAGATGTTCCTCGCCGATCCCGCCACCACGTCGATCATCATGATCGGCGAGATCGGCGGCTCGGCCGAGGAGGATGCGGCGCAGTTCATCGCCGACGAGGCGAAGCGCGGCCGCAAGAAGCCGATGGTGGGCTTTATCGCGGGGCGCACCGCCCCTCCGGGTCGCCGCATGGGCCATGCCGGCGCCATCATCTCGGGCGGCAAGGGCGGCGCCGAGGACAAGATCGCGGCGATGGAGGCGGCAGGGATCCGCGTGTCGCCGTCGCCGGCACGGCTTGGCAAGACCCTGGTGGACGTGCTGAAGGGCTGACGCCCCGGAGCTGTCGCCGGCGTTCCGGCGACAGACATGACCGCGGACCGGCGCCTGCCGGTCCGTCTCCGCCGGCCGGGTCGCAGCCTCGGCCCGCCACAGAACAGAGC
>JBMOJG010000540.1:0-2975 GCA_049316925.1 Alsobacter sp.
GACGGCCGGCTTCGACACGACGTAGTCAACGAATCTTTGCAGCCCGGAGAGGCGTGCGGGATGTCCGATGAGGCGGGGATGCAGGCCGACCGACATCATCTTCGGCGCGACTGCACCTTCCTCGTACAGGACGTCGAAGGCGTTCTTCAGCAGGACGTAGAAATCGTCGCCAGTGAAAAGTCCACTCGTGAGCTTCACGTCATTGGTGACGAGCGAATAGGGCACGACAAGGTGCTTTTGACCGCTGACGCTCGTCCAGTACGGCAGTTCGTCATTGTAGGAGTCGCTGTCGTACAGAAAGCCGCCCTCCTCGACGAGAAGGCGGCGCGTGGCCGTGCTGGGCGCGTAGCGGCAATACCAGCCGACGGGCCGCTCGCCAATCGTGCGCTTGATGGACTCGACCGCGAGCCGGATGTGCTCGCGCTCCTCGTCCTCGGTAAGCTTGTAGTGCTCGATCCAGCGCCAGCCGTGGCAGCACACGTCCCAGCCGTGGCGGGCCATGAACTCGGCCGCAGGCGGATTGCGCTCCAGCGCAACGGCGCACCCGAACGCCGTCATCGGCACGCCCCTGTTGGCGAAGAGATGCGCCACGCGCCAGAAGCCGACGCGAGTGCCATACTCATACATGCTCTCGGAGGCGAGGTCGCGTTCGCCCACTGGAACTCGGGACGCCGAGACCTCGGTGAGGGCCGTCTCGGAACGGCCGTCGCCATCGCCGATCGAGTACTCGGACCCCTCCTCGTAGTTGATGACGAAGTTGATCGCGACACGGGCGCCGCCGGGCCAGTCGGGATGGGGTGGCTTGTCGGCATAGCCGACGAAGTCGCGGGAATGCCCGTCCACCATTTGACTGCCCAGCAGCATCGTATTCATGCCTCTGCCAAACCTGTTTCCGGTGGCCGCGCGCGCTTGGCTGAAAGGGCGCGCTTCCACCCTTTGTGCAGCCTGCCCTAGGTCCGTTTGCCGGTAACCTTGTTGAAGAAGCAGCACCAGTCGCCGACGGTGACGTTGGGCAGCGCGCGTAGCCCGAAGATCATGCCGTCGGCAGGAGCCCTCAGCACGGCCAGTTCGTCCCCGAAGAGCGAGTAGATCCTGGCGATCACGTCATCCCTCTTCATGGGCGTGAGAAACTGCGTACCGGGCTCCGGCAAATAGAGGCCGGAGGCCGGTGCCAGCAGCGCCTCCTGAGAGCCCTTGGTGCGGTTCTGGTCGTACTTCGCCTTGCCCGGCAGCATCTTGTAGTGCCGCAGGATGTTCAGGATCGCGTCAGCGAGCTTGCGCCCGACCTCGGCGAAAGCCTTCGGCGAGGTGGCGGAGCGGCCTCCGAGTTCGACGGTGATGCCGACCTTGCCGGCCTCCGCCATAGCCGCCATCGGGTTCCCCTTGGGGTTGGGCGACGACATGATGCAGCCCCAGCCCGGCCCCATGGCCGTGGCAAGCTCAACCGATTCCGGCCGCTCATCCACGAAGATCGCCTCGGCGAGATAGGAGTGGGCGCCCCCCGAGTGGATCGAGATCTCGAGGTCGGCGACCTTGGTGAGCCACTCGGCGTGGGCCCAGGCCACGCGCTCCGAGAAATAGCCGTTGGCGCGCCCCGGATAGATCCGGTTCATGTCGTGGCTGAATGTGTCAAGCGGATTGCCGCGGCATGCCGCCTCGTAGGCCGGCACGTTGATCGCCGGCACCAGCACGAGCGTGCCGGAAAGGTTCTCCGGCTTCACCTCGCGCATAGCGATCTGGCAGGCCAGAGTGCCCTCGGGTTCGTCGCCGTGGATCGCCGCGTCGACCCAGAAGACCGGCCCTGGATTGACGCCGTTGATCACCACCACGGGGATCTCGACCATCGAGCCGCCCGCCTGGCGAAACACCTCGATGGCGCCGCGCGCCATCTTGCCGGGCGCTGCCTTGGCAGTGCCGACCGTCATAGTCTTCGCCTTCCCGGCTGCCTTAGCCACCGGCTTCCCCTTACCCCCGGGCATCGTCAGATTCCCTTCACTTGCTTGAACTTCTCTAGCTCTTCGGGGCTGTAGACCTGCATGAACTCGATCTCGATTCCGCCGGCATCGTTGTCGAGGAAGGCCACGTATCCCTCGGGATGGGCGTGGCTGCCCTTCACACCACAGGCTTTGCACAGGCGCAGGTCGGCGCCCTGCTGCTGGGCATGGGACAGCGCCTTATCGATCGAGTCGACCTCGTAGCAAATGTGGTGCAGCCCCTCGCCGCCGCGCTCCTTAATCCAAGTGGCGAAGCGGCCGTTGTCGTCCATCGACTCGCAAAGCTGGTACTCGATGCCGCCGAGGTTGAAGAGTGCCACGCGGTTGCGTGATTTCTCGTACTCGATGATCGTGGTGTCACCGGGCACGCACAGGAAGCGCGAATAGCTTTCCAACGCCCTGCGGGCATCCTTCACCGCGAATGCCATGTGCTTGATGCCGATGACGTTGGGGTTGTCGGTCTTTACGGTTGCGTTCATCGGGCGTCTCCTGCCTCTGGCGTTGGGTGGTTCGATAGGGTCATGGTCACGCGCGGGTGGCACGCAGCGCCATAACAACCTTCTGCATGCGGGCAGCCGCCTCTTCGACCTTGGCGAGCGGTTGGAGCAGCGAGATGCGGACGTAGTCATCGCAATGGTCGCCGAAGAGCGAGCCGGGAAACATCATCACCTTCCCCTCCTCGAGAAGCCTGATGCAGAAGTCCGATGCGCTAAGCCCGGTGGAGGAGACGTTGGCGTAGACGTAGAAGGCGCCGTTCGGCCGGGCGTAGGAGAGCCCCATGCGATCGAGCGCGGCGCACACCAGCTTGCGGCGCTCATCGTAGAGGCGACGGGCGTCTTCCACGCAGTCCTGCGGGCCGGTCAGCGCGGCGATCGCGGCATGTTGGCTCACCGCCGGCGCGCAAATGGCGAGGCCGTGGTGGATCTCTGCCATCGGCGTCGTGAAAGCCTTCGGCGCGGCAAAGTAGCCGACGCGCCAGCC
>JBMOJG010000541.1:0-2972 GCA_049316925.1 Alsobacter sp.
GAGCCTTGCCCGATGTGCCTGGCGTCGGCCTACTGGGCGCGGATCAACCGCATTGTCTACGCCAACACCCGCGATGAGGCGGCCGCGATCGGCTTCGACGATGCCTTCATCTATGACGAGATGCCGAAGGCGCCGGGCGACCGCGCCATCGCCATGGAGCACCGGCCGACGCCGGAAGCCACCGCCGCATTCTCCGCCTGGATGGCGAAGGCCGACAGGGTCGCGTACTAGGAGGGCCGCACGGGCGGGGGAAGGGCGGCCGGTTGGACCGGACCTTGCTTCGCCTCTACGACCGGGGGGCATCATGAGCGCATTTGCCGTCGACTGGCTCAACCTGTTGTTGCGCTGGTTTCATTTGATTGTCGGCATCGCCTGGATCGGGGCGAGTTTCCACTTCATCTGGCTGGATTTCAGCCTGCGCTCCCGCGAGCGGATGAACGACGGCGTGTCAGGCACATCGTGGATGGTGCATGGTGGCGGTTTCTACCATGTCGAGAAATACGGCGTCGCCCCGGCCGCCCTGCCGCCCGACCTGCACTGGTTCAAGTGGGAAGCCTACCTGACCTTCCTGTCGGGCTTCGCCCTGCTGGTGGTGCAGTACTACTGGAATGCCTCTGCCTTCCTGGTCGATCCCGCAGTGCTGCCGATGAGTGGCGCCGAGGCGGTGCTGATCTCGGTGCTGACGCTGGCTGGCGGCTGGTTCGCCTATGACGCGCTGTGCCGTTCGCCGATCGGCGACCGCACCGGTCTGTTGGCTCTTTGTGTCTTCGCCCTCATCGTTGCCGCGGGCGCGCTGTTCACCCATGTGTTCTCGGGCCGCGGCGCCTTCATCCACCTGGGGGCGATGGTCGGCACCATCATGGCCGCCAACGTGTTCCGGGTGATTATCCCCAACCAGAAGGTGGTGACGGCCGACCTGATCGCCGGCCGCATGCCGGATCCGAAATACGGCAAGATCGGCAAGCAGCGCTCGCTGCATAACAATTACCTGACCCTGCCTGTCCTGCTGTTCATGGTGTCGAACCACTATCCGTTCCTTTACACGCACCCGCAGTCCTGGCTGGTCGCCGCCGCGATCGTGCTGGCCGGCGGCACGATCCGGCACTTCATCAACCGCACCGAGGCGGGCGATCCGCCGATGCGGGTGGCCTGGGCGCTCCCGGTGGCCGCCGCGGCACTGATCGCCGCCGTGGTGATGACGGCGCCGCGCGGCGCGCAGGGCGGCTTTGTCGCAGAGGCCGATGCGTTGCGCATCGTCCAGACCCATTGCGCCACCTGCCACGCGGCACGGCCGACCCACCAGGCGTTCCGTGGCAATCCGCCGCCCAAGAACGTCATCCTGGCGGATGCCGACACGCTGCGCCGCCACGCCGCCCAGGTCATGGCCCAGGCCGTGCAAGGCCGCGCCATGCCGCTCGGCAACGAGACCGGCATGACCGACGCCGAACGCGCTATGCTCGGCGCCTTCCTGACCCAGAAGTGACGGCCATGCTGACCCTCGACGCCGTCAACGCCATGGCGCCGACCGATTTCGTCGCCGTCTTCGGCGACATCGCCGAACACTCGCCCTTCGTCGCCGAGACGGCCGCCGGGGCGCGCCCCTTTGCCGATCGCGCCGCGCTCGTCGAGGCCTTCCAGCGTGTCGTCGCGGACCTGCCCGAGGACCGCCTCGTCAGCCTGCTGCAGGCCCATCCCGACCTCGCCGGCCGGGCGGCCCGCGCGGGCCTGCTGGCACGCGACAGCGCCGGTGAGCAGTCCGGCGCCGGGCTCGACAGCCTGAGCGACGAGGAGTTCGCCCGGTTCACGGTGCTGAATGAGGCCTACAGGGCCCGCTTCGACTTTCCTTTCATCCTCGCCGTCCGCGGTGCTGACAAGCACCGCATCCTCGACGCCTTCGCCACGCGGGTCGGCGGATCGCGTCGCGAGGAGCTGATGACCGCCACCGCCCAGGTGCTCCGCATCATGCGCTTCCGTCTCGAGGATCGCGTCGGCATCTGATCCGGCCCTTTGCCGGCTGACCTGGCGGTTTGGCGTTCGGGGCTCGGGCGGCTAGAACCGCCTTGGCGCCGCACCGGCCGCGAAGAAGGCGATCATGACCAGCGAAGACAGCGTCGTCGTCCGCGACTGCAACGGCACCCGGCTCCACGATGGCGACACCGTTCACGTCATCAAGGATCTCAAGGTCAAGGGCGCCGGCGCGACGCTGAAGCAGGGCACCAAGATCAAGGGCATCCGCCTCACCGACAATCCCGAGGAGGTCGAGTGCCGCACGGACGCCATCAAGGGACTGGTGCTGAAGACCTGCTTCCTCAAGCGGGTCAGCAAATAGGGGCTGGATCGTTGCGGCGCGTCTGGTCCCGGCCCGTCAATGCGGCGTGTCTCGGGGCTTCTCTTGCCGGACGTCCGGGGGTTGGCTTGCCCGCTGGGGCGCAGCGCTGCCATGGTGGGATGGGGAGAGCCGATGCCAATGCATGACGAGATGCGGCTGCGCGACGAGATCTGCCGCATCGGTGCGAGCCTCTATGCCCGCGGCTACACGGTGGGCGCCGCCGGCAACATCTCGGCCCGGCTCGACGATGGCTGGCTGATCACGCCGACCGACGCCTGCCTTGGTACGCTGGACCCGGCCCGCCTCGCCCGCGTCGCCGCCGACGGCACCCAGCTGTCGGGCGACCGGGCGTCGAAGACGCTGCTGCTGCACCGGGCCATCTACGGCGCCGACCCGGCGCTGGGCGGCATTGTCCACACCCACTCGACCCATCTGGTGGCGCTGTCGCTGACGCCGGGCCACGACCCGGCGAGCCTCGTGCCGCCGTTGACGCCCTACCATGTCATGAAGGCCGGCCGGGTGCCGCTGGTGCCGTACCGGCGCCCGGGCGACCCGGCCGTGATCGACCTGGTCGTCCCGCATGTGGCGGCGTGCCGCGGAGTCGTGCCGGCGCGCATCGGGCCGACCTTCTGGCACCGCAGCG
>JBMOJG010000542.1:0-2968 GCA_049316925.1 Alsobacter sp.
ATCCTGGCGGGCATGCTCGGCAAGCCGTTGAAGCCGCTGCTGCGCCGCCTGCCCGGTGTCGGCGCGCGCCTCGCCGCCATGGTCGAGCTTGCGCCGGGCCGGATCCCCACACGGTCCGCCATGGAAGGCCCGGCGGAGTTTCCTCCCGAAGGGCCGCGCCGCAAGCGCGTGGCGCTGCTGTCGGGCTGTGCCCAGCCGGTGCTGCGGCCCTCGATCAACGAGGCGACGATCCGCCTGCTTGGCCGCCATGGCATCGAGGTGGTTCTGCCGCGCGGCGAGGGCTGCTGCGGCGCGCTCGTGCATCATCTGGGCGACGAGACCGCTTCCCATGGCTTCGCCAGGCGCAACATTGACGCCTGGATCCGCGAGATGGACGGTGAAGGCCTCGATGCGATCGTCATCACCGCCTCGGGGTGCGGCACGACGATCAAGGACTACGGCTTCATGTTCCGCCTCGACCCCGCCTATGCGGAGAAGGCCGCACGGGTGTCCGCCATCGCCCGCGACGTGACGGAGCTCATCGGCGATCTCGAGCCATTGCCCAAGGCTCTGCCGACAGGGCAGGTGGTCGCCTACCATTCGGCTTGTTCGATGCAGCATGGCCAGAAGATCACGGACCTGCCGAAGCGGCTGCTGCGCGAGGCGGGCTTTGCCGTCCGCGACGTGCCGGAGGGGCACATCTGCTGCGGCTCCGCCGGCACCTACAACATTCTCCAGCCGGAGATCGCCGGGCAGCTGAGGGCCCGCAAGGTGGCCAATATCGAGCGCACGCGCCCGGCCATTGTCGCGACCGGCAACATCGGCTGCATGGCCCAGATCGGCAAGGGCCTGGCCGACCGCGGCAATCCCGTGCCGGTTGTACACACGGTCGAACTGCTCGACTGGGCCACTGGCGGCCCCATGCCGGAGGCGCTCGAGGAGGCCGGCTTCGGCAAGGCGAGGCCGTCTCCGCTGGCCGAGGCTGCAGAGTAAACGACAAGCCGACGAAAATCGGTGATGATTACGGTTAATAACGCGTTAATTCTGTTTGACTGCGGTGCGGAAGCCTCGGGATACTGTTTGGGCTTTCCGTCCGGCAACAGGAGCGCCCCCGATGGCTACCACCGACATCCGTGAATTCGTGACTGCGAGCGCGGCCCAGCTGGCCGCAGTGAACTACGAGAAGATGCGCGAGATCGCCCGCGCCATCCACGAGGACCGGTCGCTGCTGACCGCCTTCGAGCAGGATCCCGAGGGCGTCGCCCGCGCGATCAATGGCTTCGAGGTGCCGGAAGGCTTCCACATGCACGTCGCCGACGCCGACAACCGGCTCTATCCGGCGGAAGAGGCCGGCGTGTTCGGCGACGACGACAAGGGCAACTGGTCGCGTATGGAAGTGCGGGCCGGCCACAAGACGATCAGCTTCGTGATCTGCGCCACGCCCGCCTGATTGGCTTTGATGGCTCTGACATCAGCCCCGTGGCACGCTTGCCATGGGGTTTTTTTGTCAGCGGGTCTCGGGATTGTCGGATGCCGGGAGGCCGGCTGGTTGAATCCGCAGGTCGATGGCGATCATGGCGTTTCCCCACAGCTGCTGGCAGACGAGAATCGGAGCTGCGACGATCGTGGCCGGGATGAAGTCATTGCCCCCTGTGTGCCGCATGAAAACGCTGAGCCGGTAGCTCTCCGAGTTGCGGGCCAGGATCAGCATCTTTGACCGCTCGAGGATGCGGCGGTTGCGGCCGCTCACGTCGTTCCAGGCATGCGCGCCGGGGCGCTGCGGCTGCGAATACTCGGGGTGATGCACCGGCAGATAGGCGTTGCGGTCAGCCGCTATCGCCATGATCACGCCGGGGATGTCGCGGCGGAAGCGCTCCAGGATCGGCGGCAGAACCGAATCGTAGAACGCCGTCGCCGCGGTGGTGAACTGGATCGGATCTGATTCCGGGATCCTCCGGTAATCCACCGTCAGCAGGTCCTCGAACCGGGTCCGGCCGTTTGCGATCCCGTCTTCGAAGGCCGCCATGATCTCGGTGGCAAAAGCCTGTGTGGTCTTCACCAGCGGCCGGTAGCGCGCCCGCGTCTGCACCACCATCGCATCGATTGACGCGATGACATTTTCCGGCACCGTCTCGAAGCGGACCCGGGTCCCGTCCTCCGCGTTGTGGCTGCGCACGACGGCCTGCACGGTGCCGATCCCGTCGATCTCGAGGAACCCGCGCGCGTCGGGTGGCAGTGGCGGGTCGGCATGCACCAGCGCACCGCCCGGCGACAGGTCGAGGGTCTGCAGCGCGTAGACCTTGCCCTGACCGTCGAACACCCGGAAACTGCCAGCCAGCTGGACCGGCACGCGGGTGTGGCCGCGCCGGTCGCGTGAATCCGCGTGGCGCAGGATGGCGGTGGCCCGGTGTGTCAGGCGGCGCAGCGACGGCGCCATCTTGGCCGCCGCGGCACCCGCCTCCTGGCTGGAGGTGCGGGCCTCGCTGGCCAGACGTGTCATCGCCTCGCTCTTCTGCGACACGATGCTGACGAACTGCAGGCTCTCGGCCGCCCGGTGCGCCACTTCGCGTGCGCCGCCGATCTGCGTCGCCACCGCGTCGCGCATGGAATCGAGCACGGGTCCGACACGGCCCAGCAGGGCGGCGATGCTTTCAACCGTTGCTCCGCTTTCCTGTGCGACGGACTGCAGCGCCTTGATCTGTGCGCCGATGTCGCCGGTGGCGCTCTGTACCTGCCCGGCCAGCGCCTTGACCTCGGTGGCGACGACCGCAAAGCCACGGCCGGCCGGGCCGGCCCGCGCCGCCTCGATGCTGGCATTGAGTGCCAGCAGGTTGGTCTGGCGGGCGATCGTCCCGATCACCGCCACGATGCCGGCGATCCGGTCGACGGCCTGGGTCAGCTGGTTCATCCGCCGCGTGACGTCACCGGCAAGGTCATGCGCGTCCTGCACGAAGCCGTCCGTGCCGGCGACCTGCGTCTCGATCGCCTC
>JBMOJG010000543.1:0-2965 GCA_049316925.1 Alsobacter sp.
AGTTCATCTCCGGCGCCGGAGTCTCCGACCTCTATGTGGTGATGGCGCGCACCGGCGAGGACGGCGCTGCCGGCGTCTCGACCTTCGTGGTCGAGAAGGGCACGCCCGGCCTCAGCTTCGGCGCCAACGAGAAGAAGATGGGCTGGAACGCCCAGCCGACCCGGCAGGTGATCTTCGAGGGCTGCCGCGTGCCGGAGGAGAACCGCATCGGCCCGGAGGGGATCGGCTTCAAGATCGCCATGGCGGGGCTCGACGGCGGCCGGCTGAACATTGCCGCCTGCTCCATCGGCGGCGCCCAGGCGGCGCTCGACAAGTCGCTGGCCTATCTGGGCGAACGCAAGGCCTTCGGGAAGCGGCTGCAGGATTTCCAGGCGCTGCAGTTCCGGCTCGCCGACATGGCGACGGAGCTGGAAGCCGCCCGCACCTTCCTGTGGCGCGCCGCCGCCACCCTCGACGCCAAGGACCCGCAGGCGACGCAGCTCTGCGCCATGGCCAAGCGCTTCGGCACGGATGCGGGCTTCGAGGTCGCCAACCAGGCGCTTCAGCTGCACGGCGGCTATGGCTATCTGGCCGACTACGGGATCGAGAAGATCGTGCGCGACCTGCGCGTACACCAGATCCTCGAGGGCACCAACGAGATCATGCGGGTGATCATCGCCCGCAGCCTCGTCGGCCGCGGCCAGGGCAGCGGGCTGTGACGATCCTGGCGCTGCTGCTCGGCGTCGTCATCGCTGGCGCGACCTTTGCCGGCTTCCGGCTCTATGGGCCGGATTTCTTCACCGACGGGCGCACGCCCTTCCAGCTGAATTTCGCCGCCGGCGCGGCGATCGGCCTCGTGGTCGGGCTGATCGGCCCGTGGATCATTGGCGCCCGCGGCCCGGACCGGACGCGTGCGGCGATCCTGATCGCGCTGCCGGGGCTGATCGGCATGGCGGTCGTGACATCGCATTTCGGCGTGTTCTTTCGCTCGCTGCCACCCGTGATGGACAAGGTTTTTGGCGCCCTGATGCTGTGGGGCTACGCATTTCTGCTGGCCGGCAGCCTCGTGCGCCGACGCCGCTGACGAACCCAGGAGAGCACCACCATGAGCACCATCGCCTTCATCGGTCTCGGCAATATGGGCGGCCCGATGGCCGCCAACCTCGTCAAGGCCGGCCACACCGTGCACGGCTTCGATCTCGTCGCCGCCAACAACGCCGCCGCGCAGGCCGAGGGCGTGACGATCGCGGCCTCGGGCCCCGCCGCCGTGGCGGACGCCGACATCGTGGTGACGATGCTGCCGGCCGGCCGGCACGTGCTCGCCGTCTGGGCCGAGGTGCTGGCCGCCGCCAGACCCGGCACGCTGTTCATCGATTCCTCCACCATCGACGTCGACAGCGCCCGGCAGGCGCATGCGGCGGCGGCCAAGGCCGGCATGGCGTCGCTCGACGCGCCGGTCTCGGGCGGGGTCGGCGGGGCGCGAGGCGCCACCCTCACCTTCATGTGCGGTGGCAGCGACGCGGCCTTCGGCCAGGCGCAGCCGGTGCTTGCCCAGATGGGCCGCAAGGTGGTGCATTGCGGCCTGGCCGGCGCCGGCCAGGCCGCCAAGATCTGCAACAACATGATCCTCGGCATCTCGATGATCGGCGTCGCCGAGGCCTTCGTGCTGGCCGAGCGGCTCGGCCTGTCGCACCAGGCGCTGTTCGACGTGGCGTCGACCTCGTCGGGCCAGTGCTGGTCGCTGACGACCTATTGCCCGGTGCCCGGCCCGGTGCCGACCAGCCCGGCCAACAACGCCTATGTGCCGGGCTTCGCCGCGGCGCTGATGCTGAAGGACCTGAAGCTGTCGCAGGACGCGTCGCAGGCCGCCGGCGCGACGACGCCGCTGGGTGCGCATGCGGCCGCGATCTACGCCGCCTTCGAGGCGGAAGGGTTCGGCGGCAAGGACTTCTCGGGGATCGTCGAGTATCTGCGCGGCGGCAAGGGCGCCTGAGCGCTACCAGACGAGGTGGACGAGGCCCGCGACTGCCAGGTAGCGGGCCAGCTTCGCTACGGCGACGACCGGCACGAACAGCCAGAGTGGGGTGCGGAAAACCCCCGCGATGGCGGTGAGCGGATCGCCGATGATCGGCACCCAGGACAGCAGCAGCGACCAGACGCCCCAGCGCGCATACCAGCGCTCGTAGCGCTCGAACCGGTCCGCCGGGATCGGGAAGCGCGGATGATGGCGCCAATGGGCGAGATAGCGGCCGATCGCCCAGTTGGTGCAGGAGCCCAGGGTGTTACCGACGGTGGCGACCGCCAGCGATTCGACGAGCCCGCCCCGGCCTGTGGCCAGGATGGCCGCCAGCGCGGCCTCCGACGAGCCGGGCAGCAGCGTCGCCGACAGGAACGCGGCTGCAAACAGACCACCAAGCTCCGCCGCATTGTCCATGTGTGCCCGCCTGCTGTTTGCCGGGGGCGAGGCTTAGCCTAATCTCCCGCGCAAGCCGACCAAAAAGCCGGGGGACCGCATGGGCTACGTTCTTGCCATCGACCAGGGCACGACCTCGTCGCGCGCCATCCTGTTCCGCGACGATACGTCGATCGCGTCCGTCGCCCAGCAGGAGTTCGCGCAGCATTTCCCGGCCTCGGGCTGGGTGGAGCACGAGCCAGAGGATCTGTGGGAGACGACGCTGGCGACCTGCCGGGCGGCGCTCGCCACCGCCGGCGTGGCGGCGCGCGAGGTTGCAGCGATCGGCATCACCAACCAGCGCGAGACGACGGTGATCTGGGACCGCCAGACCGGCCAGGCGATCCACCGCGCCATCGTGTGGCAGGACCGACGCACCTCCGCCGCCTGCACGGCCCTGAAGGCGGCCGGCCACGAGGCAATGGTGTCCAGCCGGACCGGGCTGCTGCTCGACCCGTATTTCTCCGGCACCAAGATCGCCTGGCTGCTCGACAATGTGCCGGGCGCACGGGCCCGGGCCGAGCGTGGCGAGCT
>JBMOJG010000544.1:0-2953 GCA_049316925.1 Alsobacter sp.
CCAGACGGCGTTTCCCACCAGTCCGGCGGCTTGGCCGATCAGTCCATAGATGCCGGCGCCGAGCATCGACCCGACGGCGTAGAGCGTCATCTGAAACGGGCCGATCGTCCGGCGCAGCGGCAGTGTTGCGGTCGGGACCGAGGTCGTCCCGTCCTTCAAACGGCGTGGCCCACCACGGCTCCGATCGCAGCCGTGGCGGCCATGGCGAATGCGCCCCAGAATGTCACCCGAACGGTGGGCTTCAGAACGCCTGCGCCGCCGGCCCTGGCCCCGGCGGCGCCGAGAACGGCAAGGCAAAGAAGCGAACCGATAGACACCATCCAGGCCGTGCGGCCCGCAGGAGACAGGAATGCTATGGCCAGCGGCATAGCGGCCCCGACCGCGAACATGCCCGCGGAGGTAAGCGCCGCCTGGATGGGGCGCGCAACGATGTGCGCCGATAGCCCCAGTTCGTCGCGAGCATGGGCTGCGAACGCGTCCTTCGCCGTCATCTGCTCGGCGACCTGCCTCGCGAGGGCTGGCTCGACGCCACGGGACACGTAGATCTGCGTCAGCTCATCCAGCTCCTCTTCCGGTTGTTCTGCCAGTTCCCGGC
The DNA here is from genome assembly GCA_049316925.1 of Alsobacter sp. Classification (GTDB taxonomy): domain Bacteria; phylum Pseudomonadota; class Alphaproteobacteria; order Rhizobiales; family Beijerinckiaceae; genus Alsobacter. The sequence continues at coordinate 596 of JBMOJG010000544.1, forward strand.
GCTCCTTGGCGAGGTCTGCCTCTTCGGTGTCGGCCTGCGAGCTCACGGACACGTACTCTCCCGCAGCCATCGACATGGCTCCAGCGACGAGGCCCGCGACACCGGCGACAAGGGCTTCGTTGGCCGAATTGGAGGCGGCAGCGACACCCACGACGAGGCTGGCCGTCGAGATGATGCCGTCATTGGCGCCGAGCACGGCGGCGCGCAGCCAGCCGATGCGCTCGATGAGATGGTTCTCGCGATGGATGGCCCGCATCTGTACCCCTGTTTCCCCGGCAATTCGGCCGGATCAGTCCTGCTCGTCGTCGTGCCCGTCGTGTCCCCGGTGACCGCCGCGGGTGCTCACAGGCTCGAGCGTCCCGGGGTCGAACTTGCCCTCCAGGGGCTCGCCGCTCGCATTGCGCGCACGGACCTTGTAGCAGCCGTCGTCGGCCCGGATGCCAAGCACGGTCCAGCCCTGCTTTTCGAGCTTGACCTGCAGCGCCTCGCGCGGCTGCCAGTCGCCCAGCGGCACGCGGCAATGGTGCTGCGCGACGGCGGGAGAGCCGAGCCACAGGAGCCCGGCAAGGGCGATGCCACCCGCTCGTACCACGTCTTCCTCCCGGACTGCGTCTTGGCAAAGCCTTTTCTGCCACGCCAACCTGACGTCCGGCTGACGCGCTCTTCGATTTATCAGTCTCCGCCCGGCACCCGAACGGGCTAAGTTCCCGACTGGGAGCGAAGCCGAGATGCGGATCCTGCTGATCGAAGACGACCCGGGCCTGGGCATGGCCGTGCGGGACCAGATGGCCGCCGACGGCCATTCCGTCGACTGGGCCAAGCGGATGGACGACGGCCGCGCAGCAATCGTCTCAGCTGTGTATGACCTCGTGCTCCTCGACCTGATGCTGCCCGACGGACGCGGCCTCGACTTTCTCAAGACCCGGCGCATGGCCGGCGACGTGACACCGGTGGTAATTCTGACGGCGCGCGACCAGATCTCCGACCGCATCGCCGGGCTCAATGCAGGGGCCGACGACTATCTTGTTAAGCCGTTCGACCTCTTCGAACTTTCAGCCCGCGTCAACGCCGTGGCCCGCCGCTATTCCGGCAATCCCAACCCGCTCGTGACGATCGGCGACATCGAGGTCGACCTTGCCGCGCGCTCGGTGCGGCGCGACGGCAGGTCCGTCCAGCTCACGTCGCGCGAGTGGTCGCTCTTCGAGGCCTTCGTCCAGCGCCCGAACAGCCTCCTGTCGAAGGCGCAGCTCGAGGAGCGGCTCTATTCCTTCGACACGGAGATCGAGAGCAACACGATCGAGGTGCACATCGCCCGCCTGCGCAAGAAGATCGGCGCGGAGATGATCGAGACGGTGCGTGGGATGGGCTACAAGCTCCGCGAACCCGGACGCGACGCGTGAACACACGCGACCCCGTCGCGCCGCCCAGCCTCCGCCGACGGCTCGGCATCGGCCTCGCCTTTGGCACGGCCGCCCTGTGGCTTGCAGCATCACTGGCCGCGGGCCTGCTTCTCGGGCGCGAGATCGGCGTGGTCTACGACAGCGCCCTTCAGGAGGTGGCCCAGCGCATTCTGCCGTTGGCGTATTCCGAAGTCCTGTCGCGCGATGCACAGGCGGGCGGCCAGCGCATGCCGCCCGTCGGGCCGCATCGCGAATACATCACGTATGTCGTGCGCGACGCCGCCGGGCGGGAGCTTCTGCAATCGAGCGACGCCGACGCCATGAATATTCCGCGCGGCCTGCCGCCCGGTTTTCACACCACGGATCGCCTGCGCACCTACACCGAGACGGCGGTGCAGGGCAGTATCATCGTGACGACGGTCGAGGACCTCGCCCATCGAAGGGACGCCGTCTGGCGCGTGACGGAGACCTTGCTGTGGCCCCTCCTCGCCCTGGTGCCCATCGTGGTCGCCGGCGTGTGGCTGGCGGTCCACCTCGCGTTTCGGCCCGTCGTGGCCTTTCGGACAGCGCTGGAAGCACGCGGGCGCGGAAATCTCGATCCGGTCGGCGTCGGGGGACTTCCGGCAGAGATCGCTCCCATTGCGGGCTCCGTGAACGACCTCTTGGGACGACTGAGAGGGACACTGGAGGCCGAGCGCAGCTTCACCGCCAATAGCGCGCACGAGCTACGCACGCCAATCGCGGCGGCACTCGCCCAGGCGCAGCGGCTCGTCGCGGAGCTTCCCGACGATGCGCGCCGCGAGCGTGCCCACGCCATCGCCACTTCGCTGCGCCGCCTCTCCCGCCTCTCGGAAAAGCTGCTGCAGCTCGCCAAGGCGGAGGGCGGCGGCCTTATCGCTCAGGGCGCCGCGCAGCTCGCGCCGGTGCTCGAACTCGTCGTGGACGAGCTGCGCCGGCA
>JBMOJG010000545.1:0-2953 GCA_049316925.1 Alsobacter sp.
CGATGAAGCTCTCGATCAGCTGGACATCGACGCCAAAGCGCCGGCCCCACTCGCACAGCGCAAGGCCGGCATCCGGATAGAAGCGCCAGTTGTCCGTGGGATAGCGATGATAGGGGCCGTTCGACGGGACGTTGATGTACAGCACGCCGTCGGGCTTCAGGACCCGGATCGCCTCGGCGAAGGTGAGCCAGAACATCTGGCTGTGCTCGAAGCACGAGGACGAGACCACATAGTCGAACTGGTCGTCCTCGAAGGGGAAACGGTACGGATCCGTCAGGATGACGTCGACCCCTTTGCCGGCGGCGAAATCCAGCCCGACATAAGAAAAGCCTTCGGGGCAGAACTGCCGCAGCGAGCCATTCAGGTCCTGCGAGCCGATGTCGAGGATGGTGCCTGCGCCGCGCGGCGCCGCATAGCGCTTCAGGAACAGCGAGCCATGCAGGGCGGCGGAGCGGTGCATCGGGCGAATCCTTGTCCAAGGTTCGCTGATGCTAGCGCCCCGTGACGTCGCCTGCACCCCTCGCCTTGCCGACCCCGTGACCGACCTGTAGGCAAGGCCCATGACGCCGCGCGAGACCGGCGGCCGCGCCAAGCGGCCGATCATCCTGCACCTGATCTCCAGCCTGCATGTCGGCGGGGCCGAGCGGATGCTGGTGCGGCTCGTGGCGGCCACACGCGACCGGTTCGACCACACGATCGTCAGCATGATTGCCGGCGGAGCCCTTGCGCAGGATGCGCGCGAGGCCGGAGCGGAGGTGGTCGAGCTCGGGCTGTCACGGTCATTGACTGCCGTGTCGGGCCTCGGGCAGCTGCGACGCCTCGTGGCAACGACACGGCCGGCAGTGCTGCAGGCGTGGATGTACCATGCCCACCTTGCCGCGGTGGCGGCGCTGCCGCTGACCGGCCCGCGCCCGGCGCTGGCCTGGAACGTCCGCCACACACTGGAATCGCTTGGAAACGAGACCTTTCTGACCCGCGTTGCCGTATTGGCGGGTGTCCCACTGGCCCCTTTCGCCGACGCGATCGTCTATAACGCCGAGCGCTCGGCACAGCGCCATGCAGCCATCGGCTATCCGGCCGGCAAGGCGCTGGTCATTCCCAACGGGTTCGACCTCGACGCCTTCCGGCCGGACCCGGACGCGCGCGCCTGGCTCCGGACGGAGCACGGTCTGGCGCCGGACACTCCTATTGTCGGTCGGGTTGCCCGCAACCATCCGATGAAGGATCATGCCTGCCTGTTTGGTGCCTTCGCCCGTATTGCCGAGGCAGTTCCAACCGCACGGCTGGCCGTCGTTGGCAGCGGTATGGTGGGCGATGACGTGGCCCTGGCGGGTCTGGCGTCGGCAGCCGGCGCGGCCGACAAGGTCCTCTGGCTAGGCCCGCGGCGTGACATCGAACGGCTGACAGCCGGGTTCGACGTGGCGCTGTCCACGTCCAGCCATGGCGAGGGCTTTCCAAACGTCATGGGCGAGGCGATGGCCTGCGGCGTGCCGATGGTGGCCACCGATGTCGGCGACGCGGCCGCGATCCTCGACGACCCGGCCCGGATCGTGCCGCCGGGCGACGCGGCCGGGATTGCGGCCATCGTTGTCCGGCTGCTGCAGGCCGGTCCCGAAGCGCGTGCCGCGCTGGGGGTCCGGGACCGGCAGCGGGCGCTGGCGCGGTTCACGATTGCCGCCGTGGGCGATGCCTATGCGGCGCTCTGGGACCGGCTGATGCGGCCGGGAGCCGAGGCCCACGGAGGCGGCTCGCCTTACTCGACATAGATCCAGCGGCCGGGGCGGTCGCAGCGCTGACGGCCGCCGACCGCCGCCATGGCGCAGGGCACGCCGTTGGGGTCGTTCGAGGCCTGCTTGCCGCCGCCATTGGGACTATGGTTGATCGGCAGCTTCTTGGCGATCGGGCTGCTCACGACCGGAGTTATAGCCGGGGTCGGACGGGTTGCCATCGCCACCGCCGCCACCTCCTCCTCCGCCGCCGCCATTGCCGCCGGCCTGCGCCATCGCGCTGCCGCCGACCGCGACCGTCAGTGCGACGGCCAGAATGATGCTCTGGATCGACATGGGTCTCTCCTTCGGTTTGAGGGCCGCCGGATTGCCGGGGCCGATGGAGAGAGCCTGATCGTTCAAGGTGCCGGCCGCCGTGCGAGGCCGCACACGACCTGGCGAAGGCTGACGCCACCGCCGGGATGGGATAGAGCAGGCAGATGTGCGGGATCGCAGGATTTGCCACCGGCCGCCCCGGGTCTCCCGAGGCTTCGGAGGCTGTCGCCGACGCCATGGCGCAGGCCCTCGCCCACCGTGGGCCTGACGCCCATTGCGTCCATGCAGAACCGGACGGACGCCTGGCCTTTGGCCACCGCCGGCTGGCCATCGTCGACCTGAGCGCCGCCGGGCTGCAGCCGATGGCGTCCGCCGATGGGCGCTGGCTCGTCTGTTACAATGGCGAAATCTACAACCACACCGCCCTGCGGGCTCCGCTGCTTCAGGAGGGGGTGGCCTTCCGCGGTCATTCCGACACCGAGGTGATGCTGGAATGGATCGCCCGATGGGGGCTCGATGCCTTTCTCGAGGCCGCAGAGGGCATGTTCGCCAGCGCGCGGTGGGACCGGCGCGCTGGCGGGCTGTCTCGTGTGCGCGACCGCGTCGGCATCAAGCCGCTGTACTGGACGCTCGAGGGAGACCGACTGGGCTTCGGCTCGGAGCTTAAGGCGCTGCGGGCCCTGCCCGGCTTCGTGCCGCGCATCGACCGGGCGGCGGCCTCGGCCATGCTGCGGTTTGGCGCGGTGCCGGCCCCCGGCTGCATCCTTTCCGGCGTCGCCATGCTGCCTCCCGGGCATGTACTCGACTGGCGGCCTGGGGAAAAGCCGACGTTGCGGCCTTATTGGTCGGCGGAAGCGACGTTGCGGGCCTCGGCGGCGGCGCCGCTTGGCGGCGATGACGACGCGCTGATT
>JBMOJG010000546.1:0-2951 GCA_049316925.1 Alsobacter sp.
GCGCCTGGCGCCGCTGGCGCCGGCCGGGCGGGCGGCGGTGGTCTACGGCATGGCGATGATCGCGCGCCAGCTCGGCGGGGTGGAGGCGCCCATCACGGTGCGCCGCAACCGGCCGGGCGACATGGGCATGCTGGTCTCGCGCCAGGCGGCGCTCTACAACGCCGAATATGCCTGGGACGACAGTTTCGAGGCGCTGGTGGCAGGCATCGCGTCGGCGTTCCTGACGTCAAACGACCCGTTGCGGGAGCGGGCCTTTATCGCCGAGCGCGACGGGGCGATGCTGGGCACGGCCCTCGTCGTCGCCCAGGACGACAGCGTGGCAAAGCTGCGGCTGCTCTATGTGGAGCCCGCCGCGCGCGGCACCGGGCTTGGCCGTCGCCTCGTTCGCGACTGTGTCGATTTCGCAGCCGCCGCCGGGTATCGCCGCATGGTGTTGTGGACCAACGACATCCTGCATGCGGCGCGGCGGATCTACGAAACCGAGGGGTTTGAACTGACCGCGTCCGAGCCGCACCGCAGTTTCGGCCACGATCTGGTGGGGGAAACCTGGGAGCGCGCGCTGGCGCCGGCCTGAGCGCCGCAGTTCGCCCGAACAGTTTCGCATTTCCGCCGTGGTTGCGCCCGACCGCCACCGGAATGCCTGACGAAGATTCACCATGGCGCTGCGTTGGCGCCGGGGAGATTCGCATGCTGACCGCCACTGCCCTCGTGACCGATCCGTCCGGCCTCGCCCAGTTGCGGGCCGTGCTGGCGACCGGACCGGGCTATGCGGCCCGCAAGGCGGCGGCGTCCGTCCGCCCCTGCGCCGGCCGTCATCCGGTAAGCGCGCTCGCCACCCTTGCGCCGTCGCGCTGAGCGCAGGGGCTCGCAACAACGTCCGGGCGTGCTAAGGGGGCTTCATGGCCCGCACGCCCCGCCTCCTCTATGTGGCGACCGAAGACTGGTTCTTCTGCTCGCATTTCCTGCCAATGGCGCGCGCGGCACGCGATGCCGGATTTGACGTCGCCGTCGCCTGCCGGGTCCGCGACAAGGGCGCCGCCATCATCGCCGAGGGCTTCCGGCTGCTGCCGGTCGAGGCCGAGCGCGGACGGCTGGCTCCGGTCGCGGTCTGGCGCAACCTGCAGGCGCTGGCGGCGCTGATGCGCGCCGAGGCGCCCGACATCGTCCATCTCATCGCATTGCGCCCGATCGTGCTCGGCGGCCTTGCCGCAAGGCTTGCAGGCGTGCGCCGGCTGGTGGGCGCCGTGACCGGCCTCGGCCCGCTCGGCGGCCGGCCCTCCCTTCCCTGGAAGGCTGCCATGGCGGCCATCCGGGCGCTGCTGCGCCGGGTCATCGGCGGGCCCGGGACGGTCTATCTGTTCGAGAACCGGGACGACCCGCCGACGCTGGGCCTTGATCCGTCCGATCCGCACACCGTCGCCATCGTCAACGGACCGGGCCTCAACCCCGACGCCTATCCGGCGACGCCGATGCCCCCCGACAATCCCTTACGCACCGCGATGGTATCGCGCATGCTGTGGTCGAAGGGAGTCGACGTCGCCGTCATGGGCGTGCGGATCGCGCGGGCGCGCGGCGCCAATGTCACGCTGTCGCTCTATGGCGCCCCCGACCCCGCCAACCGCACCAGCATCGACCTGCCGACGCTCGAAACATGGGGCCGGGAGAGCGGAATCTTCTGGCGCGGCCCCACCACCGATGTCGCCACCGTCTGGCGGCAGCACCATGTCGCGATCCTGCCCTCCCATGGGGAGGGCATGCCGCGGATGCTGGTCGAGGCGGCCTGCTCCGGCCGCGCCCTTCTCGCCACGGATGTGTCGGGCTGCCGCAGCCTGGTCCAGGACGGCATCAACGGCGCCCTGATCCCGCGCGACGACGCCGATGCGCTGGCCGACCGGCTGGTGGCGATGGCGGCCGATCCGGATGGTGTCGCGCGGATGGGCGCTGCCGCGCGCGCAACGGTTCTCGACGGCTACACCGAGGCGCAGGTCGGGAGCACCGTCGTGGCCCTGTACAGGAGCCTGCTGGAGCGTCCGCTGTGAGCCGGGGCGCCGGCGAGGATCCGCACGGTTTCATCCGCACCCACACCCGCCTGCTGCCGGTGCCGCATGCACCGGAGATCGTGTTGCATGTGGCCGATGATTCGACCGCGCTGTGGCACCAGACCGAAGAGCAGCTCGGCGAGATCGGCCTGCCGCCGCCGTTCTGGGCCTTCGCCTGGGCCGGCGGCCAGGCGCTGGCGCGCTTTGTGCTCGATCGGCCGGCCACGGTCGCGGACCTGCGCGTACTGGATTTTGCTGCCGGCTCCGGCCTCGCCGGGATCGCCGCGGCCAAGGCCGGCGCGGCCCGGGTCGAGGCCGTCGACATCGACGCCTTCGCGCTCGCCGCAATCGGCCTCAATGCGGCCGCCAACGGTGTTGCCATCATGGCAACGCAAGAGGATCTGGTCGGACGCGACGGCGGCTGGGACGTGGTGCTGGCAGGCGACGTCTGCTACGAGCGCGACATGGCGGAGGCCGTCTCGGACTGGCTGGCCGGCCTGGCGCAACGGGGCGCCACCGTGCTGATCGGCGACCCGGGCCGGTCCTATCTGCCGCGTGGCCGGCTGGAGAGCCTGGCGACCTACCAGATCACGACAACCCGGGAGCTGGAGGACGCCGAGGTGAAGCGCACCAGCGTCTGGCGCTTCACCGGGCCGGCCTGAGGCCGGTCAAACGCCGGCCGGCGGCCTCACGCCAGTTCGGCCTTCAGGTCGAGCGTGCCTTCACGGCCGATATCGTCGAAATGCGCCGCCAGAAACGTCGTGCCAGCCTTGTGCCCCACCGCGTGCAGCGTCTCGAAGAAGCTCCAGTCCGCGTGCATCTTGGATATGGCCCCGAAGGCATTCAGTTCCTTCTCGGCCTCGATCCGCTCGAACCGCGTCTCGGGAATGCCGCCGAGCGCCAGCCGGCGCC
>JBMOJG010000547.1:0-2944 GCA_049316925.1 Alsobacter sp.
CGGCCTTCATCGAAGGGGTCCGGGCCCGCGGCATGCCGACGCCGCCGCGCTTCGTCATGGTCACCGGGCTCGGACCGCGCGGCGCGCGGGTTCCGGTGCGTCCGGCCGGCATCGACCGGACCATCGCCTGGCCGGTCAGCGGATCAGTCCTGGCAGGCGCCGTCGCAGGAACAGACGGTCCCGCTGCTCTCCCGGTCGCGACCGATCAGGCTGTGGTGACGCGCGGACGGCGCATCCTGCTGGCCGAGGACAACCGGACCAACCGGCTGGTCGTCGGCACCATCCTCGAAAAGCTCGGTCATACCGTCCACGCCGTTGAAGATGGGCGCGCCGCCCTCGAGGCGGTGCAGCGTGACCAGTACGATCTGGTCCTGATGGACGTGATGATGCCCGAGATGGACGGCTATGCCGCCTGTCGTGCCATCCGTGCCCTCCCCGGCCCGGCCGCTCGGCTTCCCATTGTTGCTCTGACGGCCAATGCCCTGCCCGAGGACGAGGCCTCGGCCCGAGCGGCCGGTATGTGCGATTTCGCTACCAAGCCGATTACCAGGGCCCGCCTCGAACAGATCGTCGCGAGCGCTTGCCCGGCCACCCATGGGCCGTCCCCGGTGTCAGCACCGGCGCGCGACCAGATGGACAGGTCAACACTTGACCGGTTTGTCGACGAGATGGGCGTCGACATGGCGCGGGAGATCATCGCGGTCTTTCTGCGGGATACGCAGCTGCGTCTCGCCCTGATGCCGGACTTGATCGCAGATCGCTCGCGCCTGTCACGCGAAGCTCATTCGCTGAAGTCTGCGGCAGCAACGCTGGGGCTGTCTGGTCTGGCAACGCGGGCCGCAACGGTCGAGCGCGACGCCAACCGCATCGACCCGTCGGACCTGCGTGAGGCCCTGCGGGGCCTGTCGGCAAGTTTCGAGGTGGGGGCGATTGCTCTCACGGTCGATCGCGGGCAGGAGATGAGGAAGATCGCGTGAACAACGTAGCAGTCCTCCCGCTGATGCGCGGATCGCTCCTGATCGTCGACGATGACCAGATGCAGCGCATGCTGATCGGTGAAATCGCACGCCGTGTCGGCTTTTCGGTAGACGAGGCCGCATCGGTCGAAGAGGCAGCAAGCCTGATCGAGCGCAATCTTTACACGCGGATTGTCCTTGACCTTGCGCTCGGCGGCCATGACGGCGTGGAGGTGATGCGGCACATCGCCGTCAGCGGCCAGAACCCGGCCATCATTGTCATCTCCGGCTTCGACGAGCGGATCCGGGACGCTGCCATCCGCTTCGGCCAGTCCCTCGGCCTCGCCACGGCAGGCGAATTGCGCAAACCGATCGACATCGTGGGCTTGCGCGAGGCACTCCTGCGGGATGTGTTTCCCACAGCCCAGCCGGCCATGGGAGCATCCGGAAAGCTCACAACCATCACGCAGGCCGACATCCGCGCCGCCATCATGCAGGGGGAGATTGTTCCCTACTACCAGCCGAAGATCGCTCTTGCGACGGGACAGATCATCGGCGTCGAGGCCCTGGCGCGCTGGACCAGTCCGCGCCACGGCTCAATCTCGCCGGCCGTGTTCGTGCCGCTGGTGGAGGATTGGGGCTTTTCCGATGACCTGAGCCATCTCATGATCGCAAACGCCATCCGCGATGCGGCCGCCTGGCAGGCTGGCCATCCGGGGGTTGGCGTAGCCGTCAACTTGGCCGTTTCGGCGTTGGTTGACATCGCCCTGCCCGATCGCGTCGAGGCGCTACTTGGCAATGCCGGGCTCGACGCGTCCTGCCTGACGCTTGAAATCACGGAATCGATCCGGCTGACCGATGAAGTGTCCATCGGCGACGTCCTGACCCGCATGCGGATCAAGGGCATCAATCTGTCGCTCGACGATTTCGGAACCGGCTATTCCTCGCTGTCGTCGCTGCTGCGGATGCCCTTCAGCGAGCTGAAGATTGACCGATCGTTCATCATGACATCGGACTTCGACGCCTATGCGTGGAAGATCGTGCGCGCGACCCTCTCGCTCGCCCGCGAGTTTGGAATGACTGCCGTCGCCGAGGGCATTGAGACGCTGCAAGTGGCCGCCATGCTTGGCGATGCCCTGTGCGACATTGGACAGGGGTACCTGTACGCGCGCCCGATGAGCAGGAACGCGCTGCTGCGCTACCTTGCCGAGAATGACCGGCGCGAACCCTCCACACTTCCGACGCGTTCTGCGGTCTAGTAGTCTCGCAATGTCTGCAAGCGATTCCGCCGGGCGACCTGACCGGCCAACGGGTGTTCGATGATCCGATTGCGCCGGGCACTTCCCTTGGCCTTGGCGATTGTGCTCGGGCTGTGCGGGACGTCGGTTGCCCAGAACGCCGCGTGTGACCGGATGCGGGCGGATCTCGCCACGCTGGATCGGGCGGCTGCCACGGTCCGCAATCCTTACGCCGATCAGGTGCGGCGCCAGCGCGCCGAGATCGACCGCCAGATCGCCTATGCGCGGTCGATCGGCTGCCAACGCCAGCGCTTCCTGTTCTTCGGTGACCCGCCGCCGGCCCAGTGCAGCGGGATCGAGGCGCAGATCAACCGGATGGAAGCCGGCCTCGCCCAGCTAGACGCCCAGTCCCAGAGGGCGGCGGGCGGACAGATCGCGGCGCAGCGCACGGCCATCCTGGCTGCCTATGACAGCCAGTGTCGGGCCGGTGGCCGGCAGCCCAACCTGTTCGAACGCTTGTTCGGCGGGGCGCCGTCGGGTGCCGAGATCGAGGTCCCGCCGATGCCCGACGAACTCCCTCAGCAGATTGACGGCCCGGCAGGGCTGGCGGGATCCGGCAAGACGCTGTGTGTCCGCAAGTGCGACGGCTTCTATTTCCCCATCAGTCCCAACACCAGCCGTGCCCGCTATGAGACTGACGCGGGCCTGTGCCAGGCTTCCTGTCCCAATGCCGAGGTCGAGCTCTTCGTC
>JBMOJG010000548.1:0-2941 GCA_049316925.1 Alsobacter sp.
TGCAGCCGGACGATCCGGCCTTGCGAGGCGTCGGATTGACGACAGCAATCTCCGCCATCCCTCCCCCGGGAAAGTCTGGCGGCGGCAGGTTCGCGCGCAATGCGCCAGCAATATCGTCCATCAAGGTCGAACAACCACGGTTTGGCCGGGCCACACCCTCCGGTCCACCAATCTCGCCCGCAAACCCATCGGCTCGGGGCAGACCTCGACCGGACACCAAGGCGAGGCGCCTGCAGGTCAGATTCTGATGATCGTTAATCCCATAGCATTGTAATGAATTTATTTACTTGGATGAAATAACTGCGCGACTAGTCTCGATGTTCGCATTGGCCGCGAGGTTTTGCACATGGTGTCCGGTGTGATCGGGATCCTGAGACGCGTGACTGTCCAGGCATTTCGCCGGAGCGGGGACGATCGCGCGACATTTTCGGTGATCTTCGCCGTCACGCTCGCGCCTTTGGCGATGGCTCTCGCCATGACGATCGACTTCAGCAATGTGTCGAGGGTGCGGCAGAGCCTGCAGTCGGCGGCGGATTCGGCCGTGCTGGCGGCTTCCCGCCTGAATGACGCCGACGACGCGCGGGTCGCCACAGCCCTGCGGATTTTCAACAGCCTTCTGACGCCGTCGCAGCTCGCCGCGGTGACATCCGCCAACTTCACCATGGACAACGGTGCAAACACGGTTACGGCCGATATCTCCGCCAGTGTCACGACGTTCACGCCCAGGATCGTCATGCAGCAACTGTCCCCGGTGAAATTGCGCTCGGCGTCGGCGGTGGCAAAGCCGGAGGTCAAGCAGCTCGACGTCGTCATGTGCATCGACGCCACCGGCTCGATGGGCGGCACGATAAATGCCGTCAAGACCAATGCCCTGAACTTTGAATCCAACCTCAACAGCGAACTGACACGCCGGGGCATCGTGGCGTTCGACGCCATGCGGGTGCGGGTCGTGTACTACCGAGACTTCGGTGGCAGCAACCGGACGGGCGCACCAGTCTTTGTTGGAGGGACATATACAGGAGGGAGCTGGGTTTACACGTACATGACGACTGCGGACCCGAACTACTGGAGAGGCGTCGGCGATCCGGTTCCGATCAAGGAATCGTCGTTCTTTTCACTCCCCGACAACCGCACCAACTTCAGCGCCTATGTCAATCCGGAGACCGCGTCGGGCGGCGGCGACGGGCCTGAAGCGGGACTGGAATGTGTCAACTCCTCGATGTCTTCCGCCTGGGCGCGGCCGGGGGACCCGGTAGCGGGCAACGCCCGGCCGCTGGACGCGATCTATCCGCTGGTGGTGGTCTGGACCGACGCGCCGGCGCACCGGCCGTCCTACTCGGTCAGCCTGAAGAACCCCGACTATCCGTCCGCTGCGGTGATGCCGCGCTCCTATGCCGAGCTCGCGGCCAAATGGGCCAATCCGGCGATCATCGACCAGAACCGCAAGATGCTGGTGTTCTTCGGCAATCCGGACAACGTCTACAATGACCTGGACGGTCCGGCCGACGGCTGGTCGGCCGTGAAGGCCTGGCCTGGATTCATCCTGGGCGGCACGCTGAGCGACGGCAACTCCCGGATGGTGTCCAAGCTCGCCGACGCCATCGCAAGCCGGGTGCGGCAGCCCACCCTGACACACTGACGGTCAGGATGGAGCCGGAGCGCGTGCCGGCACGACCATGCGATGCCGTTGATTGACGACAGCAATTCCCGCACACTCCGGCTCCCGCATGGCGGGAGCCGGATTCCGGAATGACGATCGAGAAAAACCTGTTTCGCTATGTCTGGCGCCTCAGCCGCGGCGAACAGCTGCGGCTGGTCGGGCTCGTGGCCCTGTCCGTGCCGTTCTATTTCGCCTCGCTGAACGTGCCGAAAACGATCGTCAACGACGCCATCCAGGGCCGTGCCTACCCCAACGGCGCCATGCAGGCGAAGGTTCTGACACTCAGCTTCAACCTGCCCGAGGTGCTGGGGGGACAGACCGTCACGCTGTTTGACGGGCTCATGCTGGAGCGCTTGCCCTATCTGGTGGCCCTGAGCGGATTTTTTCTGACGCTTGTCCTGATCAACGGCTGGTTCAAGTTCATCATCAATGTTCGCAAGGGGGCGCTGGGCGAGCGCCTGCTGCAGCGCATTCGCCTCGATCTGTTTTCGACGATGCTGCGGTTCACGCCGGAATCGCTGCAGCATGTGAAGCCATCCGAGGCGGCGACGATCATCAACAACGAGGTCGAGCCGATCGGCGGCTTTGTCGGCGATGCCTTCATCCAGCCGATTTTCCTGGCCACCCAGGCGCTGACCGCCCTCACCTTCATCCTGCTGCAGAGCGTCTGGCTGGGGATGATCGCCGCCGGAATCATCGCCATCCAGGCGCTGGTCATCCCAAAGCTGAGGCGCGAGCAGCTGGCGCTGGGTAAACGCCGGCAGATCGAGGCGCGGGCTCTCGCAGGACAGATCGGCGAGGTGGTCGAGGGCATGGCCGCCGTGCACGGGCACGGGACGACGCCCTACGAGATGGCGCGGATCAATGGCCGGCTGACAACGCTGTTCGACATCCGCTACCGGTTGTTCGCGCGCAAGTTCGCGGTCAAATTCGCCAACAACCTGCTGGCCCAGCTGACCCCGTTCATCTTCTTTTCGCTGGGCGGCTATCTGGCCCTGACCGGAAGCCTGAATGTCGGCCAGCTTGTCGCCGTCATCGCCGCCTATCGCGACCTGCCGCCGCCGGTGAAGGAGCTGATCGACTGGGATCAGCAGCGGCTCGATGTCGAGACCAAGTACCAGCAGATTGTCGAAAACTTCACATCCGCCACCGTGATGGGCGCAGAGGTGCAGCCTCCGGCGCTCGACCTCACCAGCACCCGGATCGAGGTGCAGAACCTGCGCGTCGTCGACGGCCGCGGCCAGCCGGCCGTGGATGGGCTCAGCCTCTCGCTGCAACTGC
>JBMOJG010000549.1:0-2924 GCA_049316925.1 Alsobacter sp.
GCGGTGGTGGCCGGCCAGCGCACCGATCGCCACCGGCGTGTAGGGCGGGCGGAAGGTCGTGGTGCCGGTGTCGCGGATCGGCTTGCCGGTCGCCTCCGCCAGGATGCCAACCGCGTTGACACTCGACGTCTTGCCCTGGTCGGTGGCCATGCCGAGCGTCGTGTAGCGCTTCATGTGCTCGACGGACCGGAACGCCTCGCGTTCGGCCTGGACAATGTCGGAATCGGTCACGTCGTTCTGGAAATCGACGAAGGCCTTGCCCTTGTGATCGCGCACGCGCCAGAGCGCCACGCCGTCCATCGCCTCGCGCTCGGCCTGCGGCGCCTCGACGCCCGTGCCGGGAAAGCCCGCCGCGGTCACCGCCTCGACGCCCGCATAGGTGGCTTCGACGAGAATTTCCCGGAGCCCGAATGTCCCTGCGGCGGCACCGGCCACCTGAAGGCCTGGCGGCAGCGCGCCGGGCAGGAAGGCCTGGCTGTCCGGATCCCAGGCCGGCCGTCCGCCCAGATGCGAGGTCAGGTGCAGCGTCGGCGACCAGCCGCCGGCCATGCAGACGAGGTCGCAGTCCAGCGTCGTGCTGAAGGACGCCGTCCGGATGTCGACTGCCTGGACGGCACCACGACCATGGGCGCGTGTGACGGCGGCATCGACATAGAGGCGTGCCCCCGCAGCTTCGGCGGCCTCGCGGACCAAGGACGACACCTCCGGGCGGGCGTCGACGAGTGCCGCCACGCTCACGCCGGCGGCGGCGAGGTCGGCAACCGTGCGGCCGCCGTCATCGTGGGTTGCGAACACCACGGCGGTGCTGCCGGGCCGCGCCGCGAAGCGGTTGGCATAGGCCCGCGCCGCCCCGGCCAGCATCACCCCCGGCCGGTCATTGTCGCCGAACACCAGCGGGCGCTCGATGGCGCCGGCGGCGAGCACCGCGCGCCGTGCCACGATGCGCCACATCCGCTGCCGCGGCTCGAACGGCTGCGGCACGGCGAGATGATCGCTGACGCGTTCCACGGCGCCGTAGGCTCCGTGGTCGTAGACGCCGAACACCGTGGTGCGCGACAGCAGCCGCACCTCCGGCATGGCGGCGAGCGTCGCAACGGCCTGGTCCGCCCAGGCAGCGCCGGGCATGCCGTCGATCTCATGGGTTTCGGCAAGCAATCGCCCACCGAAGCGGAAATCCTCGTCGGCCAGAACCACACGCGCGCCGCCGCGGCTGGCCGCCAGCGCCGCCGCCAGCCCGGCGGGTCCGCCGCCGATCACCAGCACGTCGCAATGCAGCGTCGCCTTCTCGTAGATGTCGGGATCAGGGCTCTCTGCGCCGCGGCCGAGGCCGGCGGCACGCCGGATCAGCGGCTCGTAAAGCTTTTCCCAGAACGAGGCCGGCCACATGAAGGTCTTGTAGTAGAACCCGGCGGTCAGCATCGGGGCCGCGAGCTGGTTCACCGCCATCACGTCGAAGGCCAGCGACGGCCAGCGGTTCTGGCTGCGAGCCACAAGCCCGTCATAGAGCTCGGCCGTGGTCGCCCGCGTATTTGGCTCGCGCCGCGCCCCGGCGCGCAGTTCGACGAGCGCGTTCGGCTCCTCGGGCCCGGCCGACAGAATGCCGCGCGGCCGGTGATACTTGAACGAGCGGCCAACCAGCCGCACGCCATTGGCCACAAGCGCAGAGGCCAGCGTGTCGCCCGGATGGCCGGCATAGCGGCGCCCGTCGAAGCTGAAATCCAGCGTCGTGGCGCGGTCGACAAGACCGCCCTGCGGGTTGCGGAAGGCCGGCGCGCTCATGCGGCGGCTCCGTCACGGGCCAGCGCCACGCTACGGGCATCCTCGACGGACGCGATGGCGTGGCTGCGGATGTCGCGCGTCACCACCAGCCAGGCGCGGCAGCCGTGCAGGTGCTGCCACAGCTCGCGATGTTGGCCGGCGGGATTGTCGCGCAGATAGACGAAGCCCATCCAGTCGTCGAACGCCGGTGTTCCCGGGGCGGCGGGCTCGGCCGGCCGCCGCACCGTGGCGTCCCCCAGGTAGGAGAACTCCTCGTTGCCGCGTTCGCCGCAGTGCGGGCAGGTGATGCGCATGGGGACCTAGTGCAGGTTGGGCTGGGCGCCGGCACCCTTCTCGTCGATCAGCCGGCCGGTGGCGAAGCGATCGAGGCGGAAGGCGGCGTTGAAGTCATGGGGTTCGTTGCGCGCGATGGTGTGGGCGAAGCACCAGCCCGACGCCGGCGTGGCCTTGAAGCCGCCATAGCACCAGCCGCAATTGACATAGAGGTTGTCGACGGGTGTCCGGTCGATGATCGGCGAGCCGTCCATCGACATGTCCATGATCCCGCCCCAGTGCCGCAGCACCCGCAGCCGCCCGATGGCCGGGAGGATGGCCATGCCTTCCTCCATCACGTCCTCGATCACCGGCAGATTGCCGCGCTGGGCGTAGGAGTTGTAGCCGTCGATGTCGCCGCCGAAGACCAGCCCGCCCTTGTCGGACTGGCTGATGTAGAAGTGCCCGGCCCCGAAGGTGATGACCCCGTCGACGATCGGCTTCACGCCCTCCGACACGAAGGCCTGCAGCACATGCGACTCGATCGGCAGGCGCAGCCCCGCCATGGCGGCGACGCGCGAGCTGTTGCCCGCACAGGCGAGTCCGACCTTGCCGGCGCCGATGAAGCCGCGCGTCGTCTCGACGCCGGTCACCCGCCCGCCCTCCGTGCGGATGCCGGTGACCTCGCAGTTCTGCAGGATGTCGACGCCGCGCTGGTCGGCGCCGCGCGCATAGCCCCACGCCACCGCGTCGTGCCGCACGGTGCCGCCGCGCCGCTGCAGCAGCCCGCCCTGGATGGGAAAGCGGCCGGTATCGAAATCGAGCTTCGGGGCGAAGCGCCGGACGCCCTCGCGGTCGAGCAGCTCGGCATCGACCCCTGCCAGCCGCATGGC
>JBMOJG010000550.1:0-2924 GCA_049316925.1 Alsobacter sp.
CGAGCTGCGTGGCGACGCGGCGCAGAAGGTCAACCGCGCCTACGGCACCACGGGTATCATCACCGCGCTGGAGATGCCGCTGGCGCCGGCCTATCAGTGGATCGACGTGGTGGTGGCGTTCGACGACTTTTTCGACGCCGCGCAGGTGGGGCTGGAAACGGCGCTCGCCGACGGCATCATCAAGAAGCTGGTGACGCCGATCATCTGGCCGATCCCCGACTATTTCGGTGCGCTGAAGCCGGTCTGTCCGGACGGCAAGGCGGTGCTGATCTGCATGATCGCCGAGCCGTCGCTGGAGAGCTTCAAGGCGCTGCTTGCGGGGCGCGGCACCGTGACGTTCGAGGCGCCGTCGGACGAGAGCCCCGGCAAGGTGCCGCTCTACGAATACACCTGGAACCACACCACCCTGCAGGTGCTGAAGGCCGACCGCTCGGTCACCTATCTGCAGTGCCTGTTCCCGCATGACCGGCTGATGGCCTCGGTGCGGGAGATGTGGGCGATGTTCCCCGACGAGGTGCTGCCGCACCTGGAGTTCATCCGGTTTGGCGGCCACGTCACCTGCAGCGCGCTGCCGGTGGTGCGCTACACGACGCCCGAGCGGCTCAACGAGATCATCGCGCTGCACGAGCAGCACGGGGTGATGATCGCCAACCCGCATGTGATGACGCTGGAGGACGGCAGCCGCCACAAGCGCGTCGATGCCGACCAGATGGGCTTCAAGCACGAGGTCGACCCCTACGGCCTGCTCAACCCCGGCAAGATGCGCAGCTTCGTGCCGGCGCTGCGCTGAGATGCGGGTGCTCTACGTCTACTGCCATCCGGTCGAGGAGAGCTTCCACGGCGCGCTGCGCGCCGGGGCTCTGGAGGGGCTCGCGGTGGCAGGCCACAGCGTCGACCTGCTCGACCTCTATGCGGAGGGCTTCGACCCGGTGCTGTCGGCCGAGATGCGGCGAAACTATCACGACACCAGTCGCAACCAGGCCGGCATTGAGACCTATGTGGCGCGGCTGCAGGCGGCCGAGGGGCTGATCGTGCAGTTCCCGACCTGGTCGTTCGGACCGCCCGCCATGCTGAAGGGCTGGTTCGACCGCATGTTCATGCCGGGTGTCGGCTTCGACCTGTCAAACCCGGCGCAAGTAAAGCCGCTGCTGACAAGACTGCGGCGGATTGCCGGCATCTCCACCTATGGCCGGCCGCGCTGGCGGGCTATCGCGATGGCGGATCCGCCGCGCAAGATCGTCACCCGCTATCTGCCCTGGTTTGCCGGCGGCACGGCGCGGGTCGACTATCATGCGCTCTACCACATGAACATCGCCTCAGACGCCGAACGGGCCCGCTTCCTCGCCCGCGTGCGCAAGGCGATGGAACGGTTCTGAAACCACCGGAGACCTGCCGATGCCCGCGCGCCACTGGGGCGACCTCGCCACCACCGACTTTGCCGGCCTCGATCCCGCACGCACCGTCGCGGTGCTGCCGATCACCGCGATCGAGCAGCACGGGCCGCACCTGCCGGTGTCGACCGACACGACCATCGCCACCCATATGGTGGCGACCGCGATGCCGCTGATCGGCGATGATGTCGACGCGCTGATGCTGCCGGTGCAGGCGGTGGGGAAATCCAACGAGCATCTGCGCTCGCCCGGAACGCTGACGCTGACCGCCCAGACGGCGCTCGCCACATGGACGGAGCTCGGCCAGTCGGTGCACCGCGCCGGCATCCGCAAGCTGGTGATGGTCAACTCGCATGGCGGCAATGCCGCGCTGCTCGAGGTGGTGGCACGCGAGCTGCGCATCGCCTGCCAGATGCTGGTGGTGCATTGCGCATGGCGGCGCTTCGGCGTGCCGGCGGAGATGTACACGGCGCTGGAGAACGAGGTTGGCATCCATGCGGGCGACATCGAGACGTCGCTGATGCTGCATTTCCGGCCCGACCTCGTGCGCATGGACAAGGCCATCGATTTCGCCCCGGCGACGATCCAGATGGCCAAGGACTACGCCTATCTGCGCCCGACCGGCACGCCGGGCTTCGGCTGGATCGCCCAGGACCTGCACCCCGACGGCGCCGCCGGTGATGCCTCGCTGGGCACCGCCGAGAAGGGTCGACTGACAGCCCAGCTGCAGGCCGAGGGCTTCGTCCGGCTGCTGCAGGATGTGGCGAAGTTTCCGCTGTCACACCTCGCCTGAGCACCTCTGGCTCCGGCCTGACGTCTCCGCAGTACGAGAGGCGGGTGACAGAGTGGGGCGCCGCGGCGCCCCACCAAGAGACGCGCTCAGCTCTCCTTGAAGCCGTAGTCGGGGATGCCCTGTTCGTTGCCGTAGTATTTGTAGGGCAGGAACTTGCCGCTCATGACGATCTTGACGCGGTCGCCCTTGGGGTTGGCCTCACGGTCGATCTGGATGTCGAAGTCGATGGCCGACATGATGCCGTCGCCGAACTCCTCCTCGATCAGCGCCTTCCAGGCGGGTCCGTTGACCATCACCATCTCGTAGAAGCGGTAGATCAGCGGATCGGTCGGCGGCATTGCGGTGCCGCGATACGGCACCTCGTTGAGCATCTTCTCCTCGTTGGCATCGAGGCCGAACAGCGCCGCTGCCTTCGCGGCCAGGGGCTTCACCAGCTTCATCTGGCCGAGCAGGGCGCCGACCACCAGCACCGGCGACATGCCGCCGATCTCGTCGGTGATCTGCTTCCAGGTCCAGCCCTTCTCGCGCTTGAGGTCGAGGATCTTCTCGGTGAGGTCGGCACGCTTCATCGGTTGCTCCTGTGGAGATGTCGTTGCGAACGAGGGGTCAGGCGACGCCAGCGCGCGTCTCGGGCGACGGCTCTGCTAACGCAGGCGCCAGGATGCCGGGGCGCACCACGGGAGGCCGGCGGCGGTCCCAGCCGGCCGGGATGGCGTCCGCGAAGGTGCGGCTGCGGCTGA
>JBMOJG010000551.1:0-2923 GCA_049316925.1 Alsobacter sp.
CATCACGGCGAGCACGAACGCGGCGGTGAGGATGCCGATGCCGTAGGGCGGGCCGGCAAACAGGAAGCCGATGCCCGGGACATTGCCGAGCGTGGCGATCAGGAAGGGCTGAACGGTCTGCTGCAGGAAGGGCGCAAAGAAGAACAGGCCCCAGATGCCGTAGATGATCGACGGGATGGCGGCCAGCAGCTCGACGGCGATGCCGATCGGGCGGCGCAGCGAAGCCGGGCAGCGCTCGGTGAGGAAAACGGCGATGCCGATGCCCAGCGGCACGGCGATCAGCAGGGCGATCAGCGAGGTGATGATCGTGCCGTAGATGGCCGCCGCCGCGCCAAACTTGTCCGTGACCGGATTCCACGAGGAAGAGGTGAAAAAGCCGAACCCGAAGGTGGACAGGGCGGGCCAGGAGCCGCCGACGAGCGACAGGATCACGCCGCCGAGGATGACCAGCACCATGATGGCCGAGCCCTTGGTCAGGGCCGCGAACGCCACATCGGGCAACTGGAACTTCTTCAAGGCAGCCGCACGGTCGAGTGCCTTATCCGCCTTTCCGCTCTGCAACGCTACATCCGCCATGGACTGTCCCCCTGAAACCAATCAACTCTGTTGCAACGCGGGGGGCCTGTTGGCCCCCCGCGTCGCGTGCTTCAGCTCAGTTCGTCACGGCCCACAGGGGCTTGCCGGACGAGTCCTTGATCTGCTGCGACCAGGTCGACTCAACCATCTTCACGACGTTGTCGGGCATCGGGATGTAGTCGAGATCGGCGGCCATCTTGTCGCCCTTGCGGTACGCCCAGTCGAAGAACTTGAGCGCCTCGCCGGCGGTGGCAGCATCCGTCGGAGCCTTGTGCATGAGGATGAAGGTGGCAGCCGTCATCGGCCAGCTGTCCGCACCCGGCTGGTTGGTAAGCACCACGGCGTAGCCGGGCGTGCCCTTCCAGTCGGCATTGGCGGCAGCCGCCATGAACGTCTTGAGGTCAGGCTGAACGGCCTTGCCCTCGGCGTTGATCATCCGGGTGTGGCTCAGCTTGTTCTGCTTGGCGTAGGCGTACTCGACGTAGCCGATGGCGCCCTTGGTCTGCATGACGTTGTTGGCAACGCCTTCATTGCCCTTGGCGCCGATGCCGGCCGGCCACTCGACGGCGGTGTTCGAGCCGACGCGGGTCTTCCACTCCGGCGACACCTTCTGCAGGTAGTCGGTGAAGTTGAAGGTGGTACCCGAGCCGTCCGAACGGCGGACGACGAGGATCGCCGAACCCGGCAGCTTGGCGTCGGGGTTCAGCTTCTGGATCGCCGGGTCATTCCAGACCTTGATGTCGCCGAGGAAGATCTTGGCGAGCGTCTGGCCGTCGAGAACCAGCTGGCCGGGGGTGATGCCGTCCAGGTTGATCACCGGCACGATGCCGCCCATGACCATCGGGAACTGCACGAGGCCGGCCTTTTCGAGCTCCTCGCCCTTCAGCGGGGCGTCGGTGGCGCCGAACGTCACGGTCTTGGCCTGGATCTGCTTGATCCCGCCGCCCGAGCCGATCGACTGGTAGTTGAGACCGACATTGGTCTCCTTCTTGTAGGCGTCAGCCCACTTGGCATAGATCGGGTAGGGGAAGGTCGCACCGGCGCCGGCGATGTCGGCGGCGAAAGCGGGGGCACCGGAAACCGCCATTGCGAGGCCGGCGGCCGCAACAAGCTTGCTGATGTTCATGTAACGTCTCCCTGGTGTGGACGTCGGGCTGCCGTCGGCGGTTGGGCCATGGCCGAGCCCGTCCAGACGGCACATCGACAATGGCCGCCCTTGGCACCCTCGGTATGACGTATGCGTGACAGGCCAATGACACGCGCAGGAGTCTGGTAACCGGCGTTACGACCGGCCGAAGACCCGGTGGAAGATCGTGTCAACGTGGGCCAGGTGGTAGCCGAGGTCGAACAGCGCCTCGAGCTCGGCGGCAGACAGGTGGGCCGAAACTTCGGCGTCGGCCTTGAGCAGGCTGAGGAAATCGCCCTGGCCGCGCCACACCGGCATGGCGTTGCGCTGCACGAGCCGGTAGGCGTCCTCGCGTGAGACACCCTTCTGGGTGAGCGCCAGCAGCACGCGTTGCGAGTGCACCAGGCCTCCCAGCCGATCCAGATTGCGCTGCATCGAGTCCGGATAGACCAGCAGCTTGTCGACGACCCCGGTCAGCCGGGCGAGGGCGAAGTCCAGCGTCACGGTGGCGTCCGGGCCGATCATGCGCTCGACCGACGAGTGCGAGATATCGCGTTCGTGCCACAGCGCGACATTCTCCATGGCGGGCAGCGCGTAGGCGCGGACCATGCGGGCGAGGCCGGTGAGGTTCTCGGTCAGCACAGGGTTGCGCTTGTGCGGCATGGCCGAGGAGCCCTTCTGGCCCTCGGAGAAGAACTCCTCGGCCTCCAGCACCTCGGAGCGCTGCAGGTGGCGGATCTCGATCGCCAGGCGCTCGACCGAGGACGCGACGACGCCCAGCGTGGCGAAGAACATGGCGTGGCGGTCGCGAGGGATCACCTGGGTGGAGACCGGCTCGGGTGCGAGGCCCATGGCGCGGGCGACGTGCTCCTCGACGCGGGGATCGATGTTGGCGAAGGTGCCGACCGCGCCCGAGATGGCGCAGGTTGCGACCTCGGCGCGGGCGGCCACGAGGCGGCTGCGGGCGCGCTGGAACTCGGCGTGGGCGTAGGCGAGCTTGACGCCGAAGGTGGTGGGCTCGGCATGGATGCCGTGCGAGCGCCCGATGGTCGGGGTGCGCTTATGCTCGAACGCGCGGCGCTCCAGCGCTGCCAGAAGGGCGTCGACATCGGCAATCAGCAGGTCGGCGGCGCGCACCAGCTGGATGCTGAGGCAGGTGTCCAGCACGTCCGACGACGTCATGCCCTGGTGGATGAAGCGCGCGTCCGGGCCGATGAACTC
>JBMOJG010000552.1:0-2919 GCA_049316925.1 Alsobacter sp.
CGCGGGCCCGACGCCGGGCCGGGTGCCGGGCTGGGCTCAGTACCGCCTTCCAGGGCGGCTGCCAGCCGGCCCGGTGCCACCAGACGAGGAACGGACTGGGCGAGGCCGCGCTGGTTGCAGCGTTGCGGGCGGGAACGCTCGGTGGCGCGGCCCTCGACGTGTTCGGTGCCGAGCCGCTGAAGGGTGACGCCGCGGCGCTGTTTGCCAGCTGCCCCAACCTCGTGCTCACCCCCCACATTGCGGGCGTCACGCAGGAATCCAACGTCCGGGTCTCCGGCGTCACCGTCGTCAACGTGCTGCGCGAGCTGGTCCGGGCCGGCGCCTGACACCGCCCCGCAGGAGAAAACACCGATGCCCAAGCTGTCGATCGCAACCGTCGAGGCCGGTGTGGCGCGCCTGTTCGAGGCCGGCGGCGCGCTCCCGGCCGCCGCCACATCAGTGGCCCGGGCGCTGGTGGCCGCGGAGGCTGACGGGCTGAAGGGCCACGGCCTGTCGCGGATCCCGACCTATCTGCAGATGCTGGCGTCGGGCAAGATCGACGGGCGCGCCGTCCCGGTCGCATCACACCCGCGCCCCGGCGTGCTGGCCGTCGATGCGGCGGACGGCTTCGCCTATCCGGCGCTCGACCTGGTCGTCGCCGAGCTGCCGGCAGTCGCCCGCGCCCAGGGGATCGCCGCCGCCCCGGTATCGCGCTCGAACCACTGCGGCGCCGCCGGCCTGCATGTCGAGCGGCTGGCCGGCGAAGGGCTCGTCGCGCTGCTGTTCGCCAACACGCCGGAGGCGATCGCCCCCTGGGGCGGCCGCAAGGCCGTGTTCGGCACCAACCCCATCGCCTTCGCGACGCCGCTGCCCGGCCGGCCGCCTGTCGTCGTCGATCTGGCACTGTCCAAGGTCGCCCGCGGCAACATCGTCGCCGCCAAGCAGAAGGGCGAGGCCATTCCGCCGGGCTGGGCCCTGGATCCGGACGGCCAACCGACCACCGACGCGTCGGCCGCGCTCGCCGGCACCATGGTGGCGATGGGGGATGCCAAGGGAGCGGCGCTGGCCTTCATGGTCGAGGTGCTCGCCGCTGCCCTCGTCGGCGCGCATTTCGCCTTCGAGGCCTCGTCGTTCCTCGACGACAAGGGTGGGCCGCCGCGCACCGGCCAGCTCGTGCTGGCGATCGACCCTGCCGGCTTTGCCGCCGGCTTCGGCGATCGCATGGCCGGTCTTGCCGCCGCCATCGAGGGGCAGGACGGTGCGCGCCTCTCCGGTGCCCGCCGCCTGGCCCTGCGCGAGACGGCGCGGCGCGACGGCCTCATGGTCGCCGACGACCTCGCCGCGCGTTTCGGGGCCTGACGCGATCAGCTGGCCCCTGTCCGGAAATTCGCTTGTCTGGCCCCGAGCGGTCCGGGGGACGCTGTCGCAGCCAGTCCGGGATCGCAATCGAGGCTTTTGCGGTTGACCGCGTTGCGGCATCATGGCGGCATGAAAATCACGACGCATGTGCTCGACACGGCCCGCGGCCGGCCCGCCGAGAACGTTCTTCTGGTGCTGACCCGGCAATCGGACGGTGTCGTGCTCGCCGAGCGGCGCACCAATGCCGATGGCCGGCTCGATTCGCCGCTGCTGGAAGGCGCCGCCCACATCGGCGGCGTCTTCGAGATCGCCTTCCACGCCGGTGACTATCTGCGCGCCGCCGGGATCGCGCTGCCCGATACGCCGTTCCTGGACGTGATCCCGATCCGCTTCGGCATTTCCGAGGACGCCCACTACCACGTGCCACTGCTGCTCTCGCCCTACGGGTTCTCCACCTACCGGGGGAGTTGAGATGACCCGTGAGGCGATCCGCTTCCTGCGCCGCGGGTCCGTGGTGGAGGTCTCCGTCGGCGGCACGTCGGGCCTGCCGGCCCGCACCACATTGCTTGACTGGCTGCGCCTCTCCGCCCGCGCTACCGGCACCAAGGAAGGCTGCGCAGAGGGCGACTGCGGTGCCTGCACGGTGGCGCTTGGCCGCCTGCGCGACGGCCGCGTCGTCTACGAGCCGGTCAACGCCTGCATCCTGCTGCTCGGCCAGATCGACGGGGCCGAACTCGTCACCGTGGAAGATCTCGCCGAGGGCGGTGGCCTGCACCCGGTTCAGGCCGCCATGGTCGACAACCACGGCTCGCAATGCGGCTTCTGCACCCCCGGAATCGTCATGAGCCTGTTCACGCTCTATCACCATGGCGGCCGGCCGGTGACGCGCGAGGCGGCCTGCGACGCGCTGGCCGGTAATCTGTGCCGCTGCACTGGCTACCGGCCGATCCTCGACGCGGCGCTGGAGGCGTGCGCCGAGGCGCCGCAGGACGGGTTTGCCGAGCGGGCGGCGGCCACGGCATCTGCGCTGGCTTCGCTTGCCGATGGCCGCGATCTGTTTGTCGGCACGGAGGCGGCGTTTTTCGCCGCGCCAGCTTCGGAGGACTCGCTGGCCGCCCTTTGCCTTGCATATCCGGATGCAACGCTGGTGGCTGGTGCCACCGATGTCGGCCTCTGGATCACCAAGGCGATGACGCCGCTCGACAAGATCATCTGGCTCGGCCGCGTTGCAGGTCTCGACGCGGTGGTGGCCGGGCCTGCCGAACTCGAACTCGGCGCCACCGCCACCCACGCGGCCGCCATGCCGGCGCTGGCGGCGCTTGATCCGGATCTCGGCGAGCTGATGCGCCGCTTTGGCTCCGCGCAGGTGCGCGCCTCGGGCACGGTCGGCGGCAACATCGCCAATGGTTCTCCGATCGGTGATCTCGCGCCGGCCCTCATCGCACTCGGCGCCACGCTGGAACTGCGCAAGGGCGACCGGGTGCGCGAGATCCCGCTCGAGGAGTTCTTCCTCGCCTACCGCCGGCAGGACCGCGAGGCGGGCGAATATGTCCGCCGCATCCGCGTGCCCGTTCCCGGCAG
>JBMOJG010000553.1:0-2916 GCA_049316925.1 Alsobacter sp.
TGACCGCCAGCCGATCCGCGACCCATCGGGCACCGTGCTCGACCCCCTCAGCGAGCCATGGCGGGCGGCCTATTCGGCCCGCATCGACGAGATTGCACGGCTGTTCGCCGAGCGCCGCGTGCGCCTGACCTGGGTCGGCCTTCCGATCATGGAGGGCCAGCGCGTGGCGGCGGACTCGATGGTGCTGAACGAGCTGTTCCGGGCGGGCGCGCGCCGCAACAGCCTGCCGTTTGTCGACCTGTGGGAATCCTTCGCCGACGCCAACAACCGCTACACGCCGACCGGTCCGGACCTGAATGGCGACACGGTCCGGTTGCGGGCTGGCGACGGCGTGCATTTCACCCGCCTGGGCGCCCGCAAGGCGGCGCATTTCGTCGAGGTCGAGATCCGGCGTGCCATGGAGGGACGGGCTCCGGCCAGTATCGTCGCCGTGCCGGCGGATGCGGGCGACCCTGCGTCCAGTGATCCTGCCCTCCAGCCTGGAGGCATCGAGCGGGTGATCGACCAGGTCGTGCTGCGCGGACTGGACGGGCTTCCGCCCGTCGCGATCGTGATTCCGCAACGTCCGCTGGCAGGCCCCATCCTGCCGCTGACGGTGCCCGACACCAGCGGCGGCGGGCTTCTGCTTGCCGGACCGCCACGGCGCTCGACGACGGAGGCCGGTCTGATCCTGGAGCGCACGCTGGTCGAAGGGCGGATGCCCGATGCCAAGCCGGGCCGTGCGGATGATTTCCGCTGGCCCGCTCGGCAACCCCCTTAGCGAGGCAGTGTCGTCGAGCCCATCAGGGACAGGTCGATGGCGTGGGCGGCCTGGCGACCCTCGCGGATCGCCCAGACGACAAGGGACTGGCCACGGCGCATGTCGCCGGCGGCAAACACCTTGTCGCGGCTGGTGCGGTAGTCGGTTTCCGGCGCCACCACATTGTTGCGGCGGTCGAGTGCGGCGCCCGACTGGGCGACGAGGCCCGGAACCGTGGACCCGGCAAAGCCGATGGCGAGGAACACGAGGTCGGCGCGCAGCACGAATTCGGATCCGGCGATCGGGATGCGCTTCTCATCCACGCGGGCGCAGCGCACGCCTGTGACCCGGCCGTTCTTGCCGACGACCCCGAGGGTTGCCGCCTGGAACTCGCGGTCGGCGCCTTCGGCCTGGCTGGACGAGGTCCGCATCTTGGTCGGCCAGTAGGGCCATACCGTGAGCTTGTCCTCGCGCGCCGGGGGCTTCGGCCTGATATCGAGCTGGGTTACCGAGAGGGCGCCCTGGCGGAACGCCGTGCCGACGCAGTCGGAGGCGGTGTCGCCGCCGCCGATGACGACGACATGCCGGCCCGACGCGACGATGGCGGCCTCGGCGGTTGGCGGTTCCTGGCCGACGCGACGGTTCTGCTGGACCAGATAGGGCATGGCGAAGTGGACGCCGGCAAGGTCCTGGCCGGGCAGCTGCGGATCACGCGGATCCTCGGCACCAGCCGCCAGCAGCACGGCGTCGAAATCGCGCAGGAGGTCGTCGAACGGCAGGCTGACGCCGACATTGACGCCGTAGTGGAAGGCGACGCCCTCGGCCTCCATCTGGGCGACGCGCCGGTCGATGTGGCGCTTCTCCATCTTGAAGTCCGGGATGCCGTAGCGCAGCAGGCCGCCGGCGCGCAGCTCGCGTTCATACACATGGACATCATGGCCGACGCGGGCGAGCTGCTGGGCCGCGGCCAGACCGGCGGGGCCGGAGCCGATCACGGCCACGCGCTTGCCAGTGGCCCGGGCGGGCGGCTCGGGCACGATCCAGCCCATCTCCCAGGCCTTGTCGGCGATCGACTGCTCGATCGTCTTGATGGTGACCGGCATATCCTCGAGGTTGAGGGTACAGGCCTCTTCACATGGCGCCGGACAGATCCGGCCGGTGAATTCGGGAAAATTGTTTGTGGAGTGGAGGTTGCGCGCCGCCTCCTCCCAGTTGCCGGAATAAACCAGGTCGTTCCAGTCCGGGATCTGGTTGTTGACCGGGCAGCCGGTGCCCGAGTGGCAATAGGGGATGCCGCAGTCCATGCAGCGCGCTGCCTGCCGGCTGACATCCTTTTCATCCAGCGGCAACGTGAACTCGCGGAAATGGCGGATCCGGTCGCCGGCGAGCTGGTACTTCTGCTCCTGGCGGTCGAACTCGAGGAAACCCGTAACCTTGCCCATCTGTGCCCTGCCTAGTGTGCCGTGGCGACCGGCTGCGGGCCGATGGCCGTCCCGCAGCGACTGGTCCGGGTGATCACGATCGCCCGTGAAGAAAGATTGCAGACGCCGCGCATGTCACTCGGCCGCCTGCAGGGTGCGCAACTGGTCCATCTCGCGCAGCGCCCGCCGATACTCGACCGGCATCACCTTGACGAAACGGGTGCGGTAGTCGGCCCAGTTGTCGAGGATCAGCCTGGCGCGGGCCGAGCCGGTGTGCCGGAGATGGTCGCCGATGAGCTGCAGCAGCCGCTCCTCGTCATGGCCGGACATGTCGGCCATCACGTCGATGCGTCCCTTGGTCTCCAGGTCGCCGCCGTGGTGGTGGAGGCGCTCCATGAGGTCCTCCTCCTCCTCCACTGGCTCGAGGTCGACCATGGAGAGGTTGCAGCGCTTGAGGAAGCTCTTGTCCTCGTCGAGCACATAGGCAATGCCGCCCGACATGCCGGCGGCGAAGTTGCGGCCGGTCTGGCCAATCACCACCACCACGCCGCCCGTCATGTACTCGCAGCCATGGTCGCCTGTGCCTTCGACGACCGCGATCGCGCCGGAATTGCGGACGGCGAAGCGTTCTCCGGCCACGCCGCGGATATAGGCCTCGCCGGCGATCGCGCCGTACAGCACGGTATTGCCGACGATGATCGACTCCTCGGCGACCACGACCGCATTGTCGGCCGGCCGGATGATCAGGCGCCCGCC
>JBMOJG010000554.1:0-2906 GCA_049316925.1 Alsobacter sp.
AAAGTGCTCGACTCGGTCAATCTCGATTTGCGACACGGCGAGATCATGGGGCTCGTCGGTGAATCCGGTTGCGGCAAGACAACGCTGTCGCGGGCCATTCTGGGCGTCCTGCCGGCCAATGCTGTCGTCGCCTCGGGGCGCATCGTCTTCGACGGCCGAGACATCCTCGCGCTGCCTGCCGCGGAGAGCGAGCGGACGATCCGTGGATCGGCCATCACCTTCGTCCCGCAGGATCCGTTCTCATCCTTCAATCCCTTGTTTTCGATCGGCCAGCAGATCGACACCTTGATGAAGTGGAAGTCGCCAGACAGGGACGCGGGCGAGTGGCGCTACCCCGCAGCTCGCAGGAAGCGCGACCGCGAGCGTATCCGGGCGATGCTGAATGCGGTGCAACTGCCTGAGCCGGAACGTTTGCTCGAAAAGTATCCGCACGAAGTCTCGGGCGGCCAACGCCAGCGCTTGATGATCGCCATGGCGTTGCTGCCGGAACCACGCCTCGTCATTGCGGATGAACCCACAACCGCACTCGATGTGACGATACAGGCGCAGATTCTGAAGCTGTTGCGAAAGCTGATCGCCGACACGGGGGCCACCGTTCTGTTTACCACACACGATCTTGGCGCGGCGTGGGAGATCTGTGATCGCATCACCGTCATGTATGCCGGACAGGACGCCGAAACAGCTGCCGTGACGTCGTTCTTCGATGCGCCTGCCCATCCCTATACCCGCATGCTTCTGGACAGCCTGCCTTCGGAAGACTCTGCGCTCAGCGGCATTCCGGGCAGCGTTCCAAGTCCCTTCACGCCGCCGTCGGCCTGTCGCTTTCATCCGCGCTGCCCCGTCGCATCACCAAGCTGCAGCACCGTGGTGCCGCCCACGCATGGTGTCGGGCGATCCCACACGGTTCGTTGCCACCATCCTGCGCTTGGAGGCCCCGCGTGAGCGGCAAGGTGCAGATCCTGGCAGTCGAGGCGCTCAAACGGTATTTCCCCGTGCGGAATGACTGGGGCGTCCGAACAGGCTGGCTGAAGGCACTCGACGGAGTATCTTTCAGTCTGGGCCACGGGGAAGTCCTTGGCGTTGTTGGCGAGTCCGGTTGCGGGAAGTCGACGCTTGGAAAGACGATCGTTGGCATCCAGGCGCCGACAGAGGGTGAGCTGATCTTCAATGGCCAGCCCATCGGATCGTTGTCGAACCGCGAGCAGAAGCAACTGAGAACGCAATTGCAGTATTGCTACCAGGATCCTGGGGCGTCGCTCGATCCGCGCTGGAAAATCGGGCGCTCGCTCGAAGAGCCCCTGGTCATCCACACGCCGCTCTCGCGTGACGACCGGCGGCAGCGGGTTGCTGAAGTCCTGTCATCGGTCGGCCTCCCGGCCGCGCATCTCGACCTCTATCCGCACGAGATCAGCGGTGGGCAACAACGGCGCATCGGCATTGCCCGCGTGCTCATGCTGCGTCCGAGCCTTGTCATCTTGGACGAACCGACATCGGGTCTTGACGTTTCGGTTCAGGCGACCGTGCTGAACCTGCTTGCAGAGCTGCGCGTCCGCTACAATCTCGCCTATCTGTTCATCAGCCACGATCTCGCGGTCGTTCGCAAGGTCAGTGATCGGATCGCCGTCATGTATCTTGGCCGCATCGTCGAGATCGGGCCGACTGCGCATGTTTTTGCCTCGCCAGCTCATCCTTACACGCAATCACTGATCGCAAGTGCACCACGCATTCGGAAGGAGCGGATTACCGACTCGTTCTGGCTTCAAGGCGAACCACCGCAACCGAGCAATATTCCGGCCGGCTGCCGCTTTGCGCCACGCTGCCCAAAGGCGCAGGCGATGTGCCGCGCTGTTGACCCCGCTCTCGTTGAAGACGGCAATGCGCGCTCGGTCGCATGCCACTTTCCGGACGACAGCAGGCAAGTGGTGACCGCAGCCTCATGACACATGCCTTCACCTAACCACCGCACGGAGAATCTCGATGTCGAAAAAGCCAACTGAAGGCCAACCAGAGCAGGGTGAAGCATGGCGCTGGCCTGAGGAAAAGTGGCGCAAGATCGTCACGAAAGTGCGCTCGGGTCGATCCTTGCGCCCGAAATCGTGGCCCGGCGGGGCGCATACCGCGGTGGCCCTATCGTTCGATTCTGACCATGAGACTTCCGTGCTGCGCTGGGGCCATGAATCGCCCGGTCGCCTGAGTGCCGGGGAGTACGGTGCCCGCGCAGGGGTACCACGCATCCGCAACCTGCTCGGCAAGTACAATATCAAGGCCTCGTTCTTCGTCCCGGGCGTGGTTGCACTTCTGCACCCCGATGAGCAACGCGCTAATGTGTCGGACGGACACGAAGTTGCGATCCACAGCTGGATACACGAACTGAACAGCCAGCTCCCACCCGCAGACGAAAGAGAGCTGCAGATGCGGGCAGCAGACACCTTGGAAAAAATCACCAAGGTCCGCCCGGTCGGCATTCGCACTCCGTCATGGGATTTCAGCCCGCACACCCTCGCGATCACGCGCGAAATGGGCCTCATCTACGACAGCTCGCTGATGGCGGATGACGATCCCTATGAACTGCACGAGGATGGCAAGGCAACCGGCGTCGTCGAGTTACCCGTAGAGTGGATCAGGGACGACGCGCCATACCTCGCGATGGATCGCTTCGGCACGGCACGCCCCTATACGCCGCCTTCAGGCGTGCTCGAGATCTTCCGCAGGGAATTCGACGGCGTCTACCGTTCGGGACCGGGCGGGCTGTTTCTGCTGACCATGCATCCACACATCATCGGGCACTGGAGCCGCCTGCAGATCCTGGAGGAACTGATCCAGCATATCCGTGGCCACAGCGGTGTCTGGTTTGCTACGCATGCCGACGTCGCCCGGCATGTGCGGGCGCAAGGAAGGTTAGGCTA
>JBMOJG010000555.1:0-2900 GCA_049316925.1 Alsobacter sp.
GCGCGTAGTTCCACTCGTAGGCAGCGCGGCCACCGATGCGGATACAGGTCTCGGTGCCGGGGATGTAGAAGAAGCCTTCGCCATAGGTCGAGCAGATGCGCACATACTGCACCGGAGCGGCCTTCTTGGACGGCAGACCCGCTGCAACGGCGCCCGTTGTGACGAGGGTGGCAACGCTTGCGAGAACGGCAGCTGACGTGCGCATGGATAACGTCCCTTGTTCACCCGGTCGAACGGCCGGAGTTGTCTGTTCGTGGACGATGGGACGTCATCACCTGCGCCGCAACAGCCAC
This sequence comes from Alsobacter sp., assembly GCA_049316925.1. GTDB lineage: Bacteria > Pseudomonadota > Alphaproteobacteria > Rhizobiales > Beijerinckiaceae > Alsobacter. Next base: position 294 of record JBMOJG010000555.1, read on the forward strand.
GTCACGGTTTTGACGCAATACCAGCGTCTTCGAACGTCCATGTGATCTGGAAGACACAACTGGATGACAGTATTCACGTCATTTTGCATGCTAATCGCGCGCACTGCACAGTTATCAGGCTTCAAACCAACGCATTCCATAAGTCGCGCCAAAATCATCATTTGGTAATCCTGGCATCCGCCCGAAGCGGTCACGGGCGACACGCACCGGGACAGCGCCCGCCCCGGACATCGGTTGGCGGACCCCGACGGTCGCACCCGCCACCTCGGCAGATGCGCTCAACGGATCCCTGCCTGGCGCCGTCGGCGATACCCGGCCGATGTTTGCGGCCGTCACCGCGGGCGGCAGCGCCATGCCTGCGCATGGTTCACAGGTCGCGCTGCAGGCGCAGCCTGAGCTGGGCGGCCGAGAAGCCCTGCTGGGCGCCGGGGCGGTCCGATGTCCATGGCCGGCGGCGGACCAGGCCGGTGGCGACGAGCTCGGCGGCCACCTCGAGATCACGGGCCGGGCTGGCGACGACATTGGCGCCAAGCGTCCAGGCCGCGACGTCACCACCGAGGCCGGCCTGCTGGGCCAGGCCCAGGCTGCCGAACAGGCTGGTCGAGAGCCGCGGCAACCAGCCGATCCTGACGCCCGCACCGAGGCTCAGGGTCGCGGTGCGGCGCAGTCGCGTGCCATCGAACCAGGCGTCGTAGAGCCACGGTTCGAAGCCTCCTGCCGCCGCATAGCTCCAGCCGGTGTAGGTGTTGGCGCCCTGCGCGTAGGCCAGCTGCACGGCCGCCGTGGTGCCGGCCGCGCCGGGACCCGGCATCCGGCCCTGCAGTCCGAGCTGGACGGCATAGCCGGTGATGCCCGGCACGCCGGCCTGCGCCGTCTGCAGCTGGCGGACGGCGCCCGAGAGTTGCAGCGCCCATGCGGCGCCCTCCAGCCGCAGCGCACCGGCAAGATCTGGCAGACGCGGCCGCTGGGCGATGGCGTTGCCCAGCCAGGCATCGCGATCGCCAGGATCCTCGGCCGCCAGGGTCAGCGCCACGCCGTCGGCCGGGCGCCAGGAGGCGGCGAGCAGCTGGACGCTGCCGAAATCGCCTCCCCGGCCATTGTTGCCACCGCCGAGAAGGCTGACGCCGCCGAGCGGCCAAGCGCCGAGAAAGGGGCTGTCGGTGCGCCCGGCGGTCAGCCCTGCGAGACTGACGACAGCGTAGTCGAGGGTCGGAATGGTGGGGGCCGCGGGACCGTCGGTGCCGCGCTCGAGGGTGAAACGCATGGCGCTGCGCAGGTCACCCCAGACGGTCGTGTCGCGGACCTCCAGCGTCGTGGTGGCACGCATGGCGGTTGCGGTGACGGGACGGCGGCCGGATGTCGCGCCGGCGAGACCGGCATCGAGCCGGAGCCGGGCGGAGACGCGCAGGCAGGAGGAGGCGCCGGGCAGGCGGAAGAAGGCGTGATCCGGGCAGGCCTCGAGACCGGCGTGCGATAGCGGTGGTGGCGGGACTGGCGCGCGATCCGCCGCACCGGCGGGCGATCCCGCGGCGAGAGCGGACAAACCCGCGGCCACAGCACGCAACAGGCGCATAAACGCCTCGACACAATCAATAAAACATGATCGTCAACAACAATACGACAAGTATGAATGCAGTTTTTGTCGGCGGCAAGCCTTGCTCAAACGAAAAATCGCTACGCTTGCGTCGGGGTTTTTCTCAACCGTTGATCGGGAGATCAGAAATCGCGCTGGACGCGGAAGCGACCGACGAACTCAAGCTCATCTCTGCAGACGTCCAGATAGGACTGTCTACAATCGGCGAGTTGAACAAACGATCGAATGAATTCAACGGTCGTGCGAACTCTGCCGACGACGGCAACGCCCGAGCCCGGGACGACGAAGGCATGATGCGCGTTGATGCCCTAACGCACCGAGCCCATACGGCGCTGCACATCGTAACGAACGAAGGTCCGGAGCATGCCGTATTCGGTGGGGGTGCGGGCATCGATAGTCGTGCGACCTGTGGCGCGCGAGCCGGTCTGGCTGATGTCGCGGGCGCGGGCCTGACGATAGCCGTAGTCATAACGGGCCTGACCGCCAATGCGGACACAGGTCTCGGAGCCGGGGATGGAGACAAAACCGGCGCCGTGGGTCGGGCAGTTGCGCACGGATTCGACCGGCGCGGGCTTTTTCGCGGGCCGTTCGGCAGCCTGGACGCCTGCAGAAACGAGGATTGCCGCGCAGGCAAGAACGGCAGCTGACCTGCGCATCTTCATGATCTCCCACGTCACGCGGCCCAGTCTCCCGGAGCGGACAGCCGCGGAACGGTACGCCCTTTGTGGCGCTCCACCGTCTGCCACGTGATGGATTCTACACAATCGCGCCCATCCGGCCTGCCTTGTGCTTCGGGAGGAACACCCAGATGACAGCATTTGCACGCCACCATAGGCCAGATGTCCATCCCGCAAAAACAAAAAACCCCGGCGCAAGCGCCGGGGTTCTCCTTGACAGCTGAACCGAAGATCAGAAGTCGCGCTGGATGCGGAAGCGACCGACGATCTGCGAGTCGGAGCCCACGAGCTTGCCGAGGTTGGCGCAGGAGAAGGTCGGAGCGCCGCGCTGCGTCG
>JBMOJG010000556.1:0-2897 GCA_049316925.1 Alsobacter sp.
CCAGTCCCAACGCCGGATAGACGCGGCGGCGCGGTCCAGCGAGAATGGCACCAAGAAAATCGACCGGAGACGCCCGCCTTTGAGCACCCTCCTGATCTCGCACCCGTGCTTTGCCCGTCACCAGACCCCGCCAGGCCACCCCGAGCGTCCTGATCGAATCCGCGCCGTCGAGCGGATCCTCGAGCAGGAGAGGTTCATGGGTCTGGAGCGGGAGGCGTCACCGCTTGCCGCAATCGAGACGCTGATTCTGGCCCACCCCGAATCCCATGTGCGGGCCATCGAGGAGGCCGCCCCGCGCGAGGGGATGGTGCAGATCGACGCCGACACGACCATGTCGGAAGGCACCTGGGAGGCTGCCCTGCGGGCCGTGGGCGGCGCCGTGCTGGCCGTCGACGAGGTTGTCTCCGGCAAGGTCCGCAATGCCTTTGCGGCAGCCCGGCCGCCGGGTCATCACGCCGAATCATCGACGGCGATGGGCTTTTGCTTCTTCAACAATGCCGCCATCGCCGCACGCCACGCCCGAAAGGTACACGGGCTGGAGCGTGTGGCGATCGTCGACTGGGACGTCCACCACGGCAACGGCACCCAGGAGATCTTCTGGGCCGACAAGAGCGTGATGTACTGCTCGACCCACGAAATGCCGCTCTATCCGGGGACCGGGGCAGCCCATGAGCGCGGCGAGCACGGCACGATCGTCAACGTGCCGCTGCGGGCCGGCGACGGCGGTGCCGAGTTCCGCGAGGCCTTCGAGGTCGGGATCATCCCGCGGCTGGAGGAGTTCAGGCCGGATCTGGTGATCATCTCGGCCGGGTTCGACGCCCATCTGCGCGACCCGCTGGCCAATCTCAACCTGGTCGAGGCCGATTTCGCATGGGCGACGACGCAGCTGATGGACATTGCCGACCGGTTCTCCAACGGCCGTGTCGTCTCCCTTCTGGAGGGCGGCTATGATCTGGAGGGGCTCGCCCGCTCGACCGCCGCGCATGTGATGACGCTCATGCGTGCAGGATGATTACGAATAAATTGCTTTATTTAAAATGGGTTGCGGCCGTTTTTTGAGACGTTGATTCAGCTTGTGCTTACGGGCCGGGCTTCGATCACCACGAACGCCTGCGCCATCGGAGGATCGTCTGTCAGCGTCAGGTGGATGACAGCGACATGGCCGGCCGGCGTCAGCGCTTCGAGGCGGACCTTGGCACCACCCGTGAGCGCCAGTGTCGGCGCGCCGGAGGCGAGGTTCACCACGCCCATGTCGCGCATGAACACCCCGCGCGAAAAGCCGGTACCAAGCGCCTTCGCGCACGCCTCCTTGGCGGCGAAGCGCTTGGCATAGGACGCCGCCCGTGTGGCACGACGGTCCGACTTCTCCTGCTCGACGGGGGTGAACACCCTTGTGACGAAGCGCTGACCGAACCGTTCCAGCGTCTGCTCGATCCGGCCGATGTCGCACAGGTCCGAGCCGATGCCGATGATCATCGCAGCGGCCGGCTCCGGCCCGCATCCATCGCGGCCCGCATGCGCGTGATCGCCGCATCCATGCCGATGAACATTGCCTCACCCATCAGGAAGTGCCCGATATTGAATTCGACGAACTCCGGCACGCCGGCCAGCCGCTCGGCCGTGTCGAAGTCCAGCCCATGGCCAGCATGCATTTCCAGGCCCAGCGAGGCGCCGATTGCAGCGGCCCGGGCGAGACGCGCAAACTCCGCCTCGGCCTTATCGTGCTCGCCCTGTTCAACGGCTTCGCACCAGGCACCGGCATGCAGCTCGACCACCGGTGCACCCAGCCGGACGGCACTGTCCAGCGCAGCCGTGTCCGCCTCGATGAACAGCGACACCCGGATCCCGGCCCGAACCAGATCGCGCACATAGGGCGCCAGATGGTTGTGGCCGCCAACCACGTCCAGACCGCCCTCGGTGGTCCGTTCGCTGCGCTTCTCCGGAACCAGGCAGACCGCGTGCGGGGCCACCTCCAGCGCGATGGCCAGCATCTCGGGCGTGGCTGCCATCTCGAAGTTCAGCGGCCGGTCGATGGCGGCCATGAGCGCCGTCATGTCAGCATCGCGGATATGGCGGCGATCCTCGCGCAGATGCGCGGTGATGCCGTCCGCCCCCGCGGCAATCGCGGCAACGGCCGCCCGGACAGGATCAGGACGGCGGCCACCGCGCGCGTTGCGCAGCGTTGCCACGTGGTCGATATTGACGCCAAGACGCAGGCGATGGGTCATGTCAGGCCCTCAGGCCACGGCTGCCTGGCTTCGTCGGCGGAATGGCGGCCAGCTCCGGCGGCAACGCGTCGGCCGGATAGGCCGGCACGTCGAGCGCCGCTAGGCTGACCATCGGCACCCCGACGTCGACCTTGCCGCCGGACCGGTCGATCAGGCAGGCGGCGCCGATGATCGTCCCGGGAAACTCCCGGATCGCCTCGAGGCATTCGCGCGATGACAGTCCGGTCGTCACGATGTCCTCGACCATCAGCACACGGTCTGACGTGCCGATCTCGAAGCCCCGGCGCAACCGGAAGCGACCGTCTTCGCGCTCGACGAAGATCGCTCGCGCACCCAGCCAACGCGCCGTCTCGTAGCCGGGAACGATCCCGCCCACTGCCGGCGATACGACCACGTCGATCTTGCCGAACTCGCAGGTCACCTTCTCGGCCAGCGCCTTGCACAACCGCTGGGTTCGGACGGGATCCTGGAAAACAAACATCTTCTGCAGGAAAACCGGGCTGCGCAGCCCGGACGAGAGGATGAAATGCCCCTCCAGCAGCGCGCCGGCAGCGCGGAACTCGGCCAGGACCTCGTCGGTCGTCATCACGTCACCCGTTATGGTCGATGATGAGGCATCGCAGAACCGGGCCGGAGGCGCAAGTGCGGCCCGCCGCCCCATCCCATGCC
>JBMOJG010000557.1:0-2895 GCA_049316925.1 Alsobacter sp.
CCGGGCCGCCGCTGCGCGACGATCCGCTCGGGCTTGCCGCCACTGCGCTGTCTCTGGTTGTGGCGGCGCTGGGGCCTGTCGCCCTGCTGCTGCCGGCCGTGCTTGGGGCACGGCGTCGTGGCCTGCCGTTCGGCCTGCAGGATCTGGCAGGGCTGCTGGCGTGCCAGGGGCTGGCCTGCTGGGCGGCGTGGCGGGCGGCGGCGGAGCTTGCTGTCGCGCCCTATCGTTGGGCCAAGACCGAGCACGGGCTGACGGCGCGCGGCGCCGGCGTCACAGCTGGCGCTCGAGCTCCTTTACCTGATCGGCCACCGGACGCTTCAGGTTGAAGGCGCCGACAAAGGTGCCGGACCGGTCCATCAGGTAAACGAGCGCGGTGTGGTCCATGGTGTAGCCGCCGCTGTCGAGCGGCACCCGCCGGGCATAGACGCGATAGGCCTTCATGATCGTCTGCACGGCCTCCGGGCTGCCGGTGAGGCCGCGGATGCGGGCATCGAAGCTGCCCAGATAGGTCTTCAGCAGCTCCGGCGTGTCGCGCTCGGGATCAACGCTGACGAAGAAGCTCTTGAGCCGGTCGGCGCGGGGGCCGAGCGCACCATACAGCTGGGTGATCTCCATGAGCGCCGTCGGGCACACGTCCGGGCAATGGGTGAAGCCGAAGAAGATCAGCGACGGGCCGCCGCGCAAGGCCGCCTCGGTCGTCGGCTGGCCGTTCTGGTCGACGAGCGCGAAGGCACCGCCGACGCCGCCGCCGGCCCGTTGCGGACCGGGCGCCAGCGTCCACCAGACGGCGAGGCCCAGGCCGATGACGCCGAAGAGAAACGCCACCAGCGGCAGTACGAGACGGTTGGGCGAAGCGGACATGCGATCCTCAGAAGCACCAGGCGATGGCGGCGGCCGCCATGTCGGTGAAAACCGCCGCACCGCGCGCCCACCAGAGCAGCAACCCGGCAACAAGCGCGCAGCCGACAGCTGCACCGGCGAGCGCCAGGCCGGCACGGCCGAGGCCGGGCGCATCCGCCGCGGCAGCCCGGTCCGTCTCGACCGGCCCGGCATCCGCCGGGTTTGCCACTGCGTGGTCCACGGGTCCGACCATCGGTGCTGCCGCCGTCATCATGGCGTCTCCGCGCAGCGCCGGCCGCCGCGCCTCGCCAACCTATCGGGGATCGAGCCGGCAGGAGCCAGCTGCACGACCCGACAGGGAGTAAGGTTAAAAAGGGGTAAAGGCTGAACCTTCGCTTCAAGTGTGGCATTGCGGGACAGTCGTCAACCTTTCGGTCACCATGTCGCGCCAGACCCTCCGCACCGTTCTCCTGACAGCCGCGCTGCTGTGGCCAACCGGCTCGGCCCATGCGGGGCTGTTCGACCTGCTGTTCGGCCCGCCGCGGCCGCCGCCGGTGCGGCAGATCTGGCTTCCGCCGGCTCCCGCCTATGGCGGACGGGCGTGGCAGCCGCCACCGATGCGGGCGCCGCGCAGTGCGCGCGGGGATACGCTGCCGGCGGCCGAGCCGGTGCGCGCGCTGGCCAGTGCGGCCCGCTCCATGGACGGCGGCGGCGGCACCGCCTTGTGCGTGCGAGCCTGCGACGGCTTCTACTTCCCGGTGCCGGGCGATGCGTCGCTGTCGACGGCCCGCGCCGAGGACCTGTGCCGGACGGCCTGCCCGGGCACGCCCGTCAGCGTCTACACGCTGCGCGGCGGGGCGATGGAGGACGCGCGCGGCGATGGTGGCCGACGCTATGGCGACCTGGCGAAGGCGTTCAGTTACCGCACCGGCTACGACAAGACCTGCCAGTGCCGACCGACCGGCTTGAGCTGGGTGGAGCGGATCCTGACCGACCCGACCCTGCGGCGTGGCGACCTCGTGGTGTCGGGGGACACGGCCCGCGTGTATCGGGGCCCGTCCGCGGGACGGACGCACAGCCGGGCGGATTTCGTCGAGATCCAGGCGACCGGCGCGGTGCCGGCGGGCACGCTGAAGCTCGCAGACCGGGTGCTGGGCTTCAGCTTCCGCGAGGCGCAGGCCCGCACGGGGCCGGCGCTCGTGGTGGCTGACCGCGGCAGCGGCCGCAACGAGATCATCGTCACGCCGGTGCGCGGCTTTGACCCGGCGGCAACGGCGCGCGAGGCGCTGGCAGTGGCTCCGGCCGAGAAGGCCCGTCCGGCTGCCGCCAGGGTAATCCTGGCCAAGCCATACGGGCTTTAGAGCGTCGGGAAGAGGCTCTGGTAGCGGCTGCCGTGCTCGAAGCCGGCTGCGACGTCGCCGATGCGCCGCTCGATGGCGTCGGTCATGACGCCGCCGTGCTGCTGGATGTACCGGCCGACGCGGCGCTCGAGGGCGCGTTCGCGACGGTCAGCCAGCCACCCGGAGACGGCGGCGGACAGACGGCCGAGCAGGTCGCCGAACGTGGCGGTGTCGGTGCCCGAATGGGCAGCGGTAGGGACGGTGATGGTGGCCATGGTCGGTCTCCGGGAGATTGGGGTCTCAGGTCCCGGGGCGTTTCCTTGTTGCGATGCATTATAGTCCATCTCGCATCTGCGAGGAGCGCAAAGATTTCCCGACGCCTACATGATTTGTCAATGAATCGTCCAAAATGCCTCGTCGCGGCGAGAATTGACCCTCAAACGGGGCCGAAATCGCCCATTCCCGGGCAGAATTGCACTTCGGAGAGGCAAAGCGACGCGGGATCCCGGCAGAGCCCTGAGGGAGACGCAGGCCTGTGTCCATCGACGAGCGAGGCTGGCTGGCACGGTGCCCACCGTTGGGTGCCACCGCGGTGGGGTCCTGCCCGAAGTTCCGATTCAGACAGAATGGCGCAGCTGCCTCAGACGCGTCTTCGTCAGGTCGAAAGGCCGCCGGTAAATAAAGACCGGCGCAAGCGGCCAGACTGGAGCGGGCG
>JBMOJG010000558.1:0-2894 GCA_049316925.1 Alsobacter sp.
CGTCCACCTCGGCGTCCGAGATCTCGACGGTTTCGCGCACGACGCTCAGCCCGTCGAAGGGAAGCACCCCGAATTCCGGCAGGATTTCGAGCGCGACCTTGTAGGACAGGTCGCCGCGCGCCTCCATGGCAGCCTCGACCGACTCCTTGTCTTCCGGAAACACGATCTGCGGCTCGAGTGCGAGCTTCAGCTGGTTGTCCTCGACAATCTTGCGGTTGGTCTCGTTGACCAGGTTCTGCAGCACGTCGGCCATGACCGACCGGCCATAGACGCGGCGCAGGTGCTGGACCGGCACCTTGCCCGGCCGGAAGCCGTTGATGCGGACCTTGTCCTTCATGTCGACGAGCTGGCTTGTGAGCCGCTCCTCGAGATCCTTCGCCGGGAGCACGACAGAGAATTCGCGCTTCAAACCGTCCGAGAGTGTTTCCGTGACCTGCATGACGTGTCGTGCCTTCGAGCTGGAAATCCGTAACGGGTTCGCGCTGGTCGCAATGGGTCCGGTCGGCACTGGTGCGGGCGGAGGGAGTCGAACCCACACGACTTGCGTCACCGGAACCTAAATCCGGCGCGTCTACCAGTTCCGCCACGCCCGCATCCGGGCAACCGCGCCCCACCCGGAGCGAGAGCGCCCCGCCGGGTGCGGCTCTATACCACGCGCGTTCCAGCATGCCAGCGAAAAATGCCGGGCGGTCCCTCCCTCTCGCCTGTCCGTTACGGACATGGCAAAAGAACGTGTCGTTCACCAGCGTCGCGAGATCCGATGACAGCCGGCCACCGCCCCACCCAGGTTCCGTCTCAAGTCCCGCCGCAGGTCCGCAGCAGGCACGAGACATTTGGGATGGACCGGAGGCAGGTCCTTCTTGCGACCGGCGCCGTGGTGCTGGCCGGACCCGATCTGGCGCTTGGGCAAACAGCGCCTGCTCCTCCGCCCGCTGCGATGAAAGCCGATGGCGTGCCGACTGTCCTCCTCGAGGCCAAGCCGGCGTTCGCAGACCTGCAGGTCGGCGTCGTGACGGAAGTCTGGGCGTTCGGCGGCCGGGCGCCCGGGCCGGAACTGCGCCTGCGGCGCGGCGAGGAGTTCCGAGCACGCCTGGTCAATGGTGTCGGCAAGCCCCTGTCCCTGCATTGGCACGGTCTGCGCCTGCCCAATGACACCGACGGCGTTGCCGGCCTGACGCAGGATCCGGTTGCTGCCGGTGCGGCGGCGGACCTGCGTTTCGTGCCGACAGAGCCCGGGACGGCGATCTACCGGCCACTCGTGCCGGGTCTTTCGGGCGAGTTCGCCGACCGGGGCCTGTCCGGCGTTGCCGTGGTCGAGGAGGCCGCGCCGCCGCCGACCGATCTCGACCATGTGGTCGCTGTCGACGACTGGCGGCTGGGCGAAGACGGGCAGGTCGCAGCCTTCGGCGATGTGATGGAACGGGCCGGGCTTGGCCGCCTCGGCAATGTTCTGACGGTCAACGGCATGCGCGCGCCGCAGACGCTGACCATCCAGCCGGGGTCGCGCATCAGGCTGCGGCTCGCCAATCTGTGCAATGCAAGGCTGCTGCGGATCCGGTTCGACGGAGTGAAGGCCTTCGTGGTGGCCATAGACGGCCAGCCAACCGATACATTCGAGCCGCTGCGCTCGACGCTGCCGTTCGCGCCGGGCACGCGCTACGACATAATGTTCGACGCGCCGGCGCACGGCGCGACCGCGTCCATGGTCGCGCTGCTGGGCGCTGGCCTGCCGCTGCTGGAGATCAGGGCCGACAGCGCGGCGGCACCGCGGCGGGAGGGCGCCCTGCCGCCGATCGCGGCACTGCCCGAAAACAAGGCTCTGCCCGGAACCGTGCAACTTCAACGTGCTCAGCGCCACGATCTGGTGATCGAGGGCGGCGCGCGGCCGGGGCCTGGCGGCGCCCTCGCCTATCAGGGCGACCCGGCGAAGATCTGGCGGCTCAACGGAAATCCCGGTCCGGTGGCCGGCGAGCGGTGGGGCAAGCCGCTGTTCAGCGTCCGGCGCGGCACGCCCGTGGTGCTGGCCATCGCCAACCGGACGGGTTTCGCGCAGGTCATGCATCTCAACGGACAGTGCTTCCGCCTGTTGCACGCGCTTGACGACGGCTGGGAGCCCTACTGGCTCGACACGCTGATCCTGCCCGAGGGACAGGTCTCCCGCATTGCTTTCGTTCCCGAGGCGCGCGGGCGCTGGCTCGTCGGCTCGACTGTGTTGGAGCGGTTCGATACCGGCCTTGCCGGCTGGTACGAGGTCAACTGAGGCCAACCGGCTTGCGCACCGGGCCGGGCTTTGCGACAAGCCCGGCATGCTGCACATCAACGATCTCACCTACCGGCTTGGGCCGCGGACGCTGTTCGACAAGGCTACGGTTGCGATCCAGACCGGCGCGCGGGTCGGCTTTGTCGCGCGCAACGGCACGGGGAAGACAACCCTGTTCCGCATGATCCGTGGTGAAACCTGGCCGGAGGGCGGCAGCATCACCATCGGCAAGGGCCTGAAGATCGGCTCGGTCGCCCAGGAGGCCCCCGGCGGGCCGGAAACCCTGCTCGAAGTGGTGTTGGCCGCGGATGTCGAGCGCACCGCCCTGCTCGACGAGGCCGAGCACGCCACAGACCCGAACCGGATTGCCGAAATCCAGACCCGGCTTGTCGATATCGACGCGCATTCAGCCCCCGCCCGCGCCGCGATGATCCTGCACGGGCTTGGCTTCGATGCGGCGGCGCAGGCTCGTCCGTGCTCGTCCTTCTCCGGCGGCTGGCGGATGCGCGTGGCGCTGGCCGCCGTGCTGTTCGCGGAGCCGGGCCTGCTTTTGCTCGACGAGCCGACGAACTATCTCGATCTCGAGGGCACGCTCTGGCTCATGGACTATCTGGCCCGCTATCCGCACACGGTG
>JBMOJG010000559.1:0-2885 GCA_049316925.1 Alsobacter sp.
GCCAGCGACTGGCGCATGGCGACGGCCTTCGTGTTGAACCGGTCCTATCCCACGGCACCGTTCAGTACGCTCTATCTGTTCGGCCGGGGACAGGATGTCGGCTTCCAGCAGGCCATCGACAACAGCCCTCGCAAGCGCCACCACGTTCGGTTCTGGGGGCGCCCCGTCGACCACGCCGAGCAATCACTGGACTCTCCGGGCTTCTGGTTCAATTCCGACCAGCCCGCGGAGAATGACAGGGCCATGTGGGTCGGCGCCGGGACGAAGGATATCGGGCTGTCGCTGACGCGGCTGAGCTTCGAGATCACCCATGCCACCGATGCGGACACCAACCGGGAACGCGATTGGGTCGTTGCCGAACTGGTTCGCCATGGCGTCGTCACGGATGTCCGGTCGCATCTCGCGGGCGAGCGGCTCACCATCGGGCCCGTCAACCGCTACGTGACCGACGGGATGGTAGCTGTAGCCGATCTGTCGCCCGAACCACCTGCCCGCCCGTCCAGCTGACCCGGTTCGCTGGGCGTCAGACCGCCGCCGTATCCAACGTGGTGGAGTCGGCGCGCGTGCCTCACGCACAGCACCGGAGCTGTCCCTTGCCCGCGGGCGATGTCAGAGGACGAACGGATTTCGACTGGGGTGAGGGTCGGTAGCCTTATTGAGACTGTTTCGTTTGGTATGACAGCACCCCAATCCCATCCACCAAACCCCGTGACTAAACACCTAACTGGATGAAGCTCAGCCGCACGAGCGTTGGTCCTGTCGCCATTTGCCCCCCGATCAACTGATCGGCTCGGTCGCTTCAGAGGGAATTTCTGCGCTGGAGCCTCCGTTCTGGGGCATTGGGACGGCCTTGCCGGCATACGCGATGACACTGCAGGTCCCTGCAGGTCGGCTCGGCCTCAGCCCACTGCTTGCTGCACTTCTGTGGCAATGCAAAGCTCGCGCTCGTCGTACGACGAAGGCGCACAAACAAGCGCTGCAGGAGGAAACCCGCATGCTTGATACCACCCCCACGGGCCGCATGGAGGCCTTTCTTACCCGCCTAGACGAGGCACTGGCCTCAGGCAACATCGAGGCCGTCGTCGGCCTCTTCGCCGAGGACTGCTACTGGCGCGACCTCGTCAGCTTCACCTGGAACATCAAGACGATGGAGGGCCGCGACCAGGTCCGGGACATGCTGAAGGCGTGCCTTGCCCAGGTGAAACCCTCGAACTGGCACGTCGCGGAAGGCGAGACCGCCACCGAGAATGGCGGCATCGCCGAGGCCTGGATCTCGTTCGAGACAGAGGTCTCCCGCGGCTTCGGCCTGATCAGGCTCAAGGACGGCCTGATCTGGACCCTGCTCACGACCATGGTCGAGCTCAAGGGGCACGAGGAGAAGGCGGGCTTTACCCGGCCGCTCGGTGCGAAGCATGGCGTCAATCCGGGCGCGAAGTCGTGGAAGGAGGAGCGCGAGGAGGAGACGCGTACGCTCGGCCACACGGAGCAGCCCAATGTGGTGATCATCGGCGGAGGCCAGGGCGGCATCGCGCTCGGCGCGAGGCTCCGACAGCTGGGCGTGCCGACGATCATCGTCGAACGCAACGAGCGGCCCGGTGACAGCTGGCGCAAGCGCTACAAGAGCCTCTGCCTGCATGATCCGGTCTGGTACGACCACCTGCCCTACCTCGACTTCCCGAAGAACTGGCCGGTTTTCTCGCCAAAGGACAAGATCGGCGACTGGCTGGAGATGTACACGAAGGTCATGGAGCTCAACTACTGGACGAGCACCACGGCCAGGAGCGCGACCTGGGACGACAAGGCCAAGGAGTGGACCGTCGTCGTGGAGCGCGACGGCAAGGAGATCGTGCTCAAGCCCAAGCAGCTCGTCTTCGCCACCGGCATGTCGGGCAAGGCCAACCTGCCGACGTTCAAGGGCATGGAGCGCTTCAGGGGCGAGCAGCACCACTCATCGCAGCATCCCGGCCCCGATGGCTACAAGGGCAAGAAGGTCGTGGTCGTCGGATCGAACAACTCGGCCCACGACATCTGCGCGGCGCTCTACGAGGCGGGCGTCGATGTCACTATGATCCAGCGTTCCTCGACCCACATCGTGAGGTCGGATTCGCTCATGGAGATCGGGCTGGGGGACCTCTACTCCGAGCGGGCCGTCCAGTCCGGCATGACCACTGCCAAGGCCGACCTGATCTTCGCCTCGCTTCCCTACAGGATCCTCCACACCTTCCAGGTCCCGGTCTACGAGAAGATCAAGGAGGTGGACGCAGAGTTCTACGCGGCGCTCGAGAAGGCCGGCTTCGAGCTCGACTGGGGCGCCGACGGCTCAGGGCTGTTCATGAAGTACCTGCGCCGCGGCTCCGGCTACTACATCGACATCGGTGCCTCGCAGCTCATCATCGATGGCAAGATCAAGCTCGCGCACGGGCAGGTCGAGGAGATCGAGGAGAACGGGGTGCGGCTCGCGGACGGACGCCTCGTTCCCGCCGACGTCATCGTCTACGCCACGGGCTACGGCTCGATGAACGGCTGGGTCGCGGACCTGTGTGGACAGGAGATGGCGGACAAGATTGGCAAGGTCTGGGGGCTGGGCTCCGACACGCCCAAGGATCCCGGGCCGTGGGAGGGCGAGCAGCGCAACATGTGGAAGCCGACCCAGCAGGAAGCGCTCTGGATGCATGGCGGCAACCTGCACCAGTCGCGCCACTACTCGCAGTTCCTGGCCCTGCAGCTCAAGGCGCGTCAGGCGGGCATTCCCACGCCGGTCTATGCGCTGCAGCCGAGCTACCACAAGGGCTGAGGACAGCGAGGTTGAATGGGGCGGCGCTTCAGTGCCGCCCCGCGACAGGTGTCCACCCGCTGCGCGGCGGCGGCCTGACTGTGAGTCGGTG
>JBMOJG010000560.1:0-2883 GCA_049316925.1 Alsobacter sp.
GCCGGCCGCGCGGCCCGGCCTGGGCGACCGGCGTGGTCGCCCGCCGGCTGCTGTCATGGCTCAGCCAGTCACCGGTGATCCTCGACGGCGCCGACCGCGATTTCTACCGCCGCTTCATGCGCTCCATCGGCCGTCAGGCCGGTCACCTGGCCCAGGCGTTGCCGCGCGAGGGAGACGGTGAACGTCGTCTCGCCGCCGCCATCGCACTGGCCTCCGTCGCCCTGTGCACAGGCGCGGCCCCGGCCGTGCAGCGGCGCGCCGCCCGCCTGCTCGGCGAGGAACTGGACCAGCAGATCCTGCCGGATGGCGGCCATATCGCACGCAACCCGCGCACCCTGGTGGACCTGCTGACCGACCTGCTGCCATTGCGCCAGCTTTACGCCAACCAGGGCGTCGAGCCGCCCCGCGCCATGCTCAACGCCATCGACCGGATGATGCCGATGCTGCGGCTGTTCCGCCACGGCGACGGCTCGCTGGCGCTGTTCAATGGCATGAGCGCCACCCCGATCGACCTTCTGGCGACCCTGCTCGCCTACGGCGACGCCCGCGCCCAGGCCATCGAGAACGCCCTGCACTCGGGCTACCAGAGGCTGCAGGCGCGCAATTGCGTGGTGGTGATGGATGCCGGCGCCCCGCCGCCCCAGGCCATGTCGGCCCGGGCACATGCGGGCTGCCTGTCGTTCGAGCTGTCCGACGGCCCGCACCGGATCGTCGTCAATTGCGGCGCTCCGCCACCGGGCTCGGAACAGTGGCGCCACCTGGCCCGCGCGACGGCCGCGCACTCCACGCTCATCGTCAACGACACCTCGTCGTGTCGCTTCGTCGAACCCGACGGAGGCCTCGCCGGCATGCTCGGCTCACCCATCCTCACCGGGCCGCGCGAGGTGACGATGCTGCGCGAGATGATCCGCGAGCCGGACCCGCCAGCGCTGGCGCTCATCACCAGCCACAACGGCTACCGATCGCTGTTCGGCGTGATCCATCACCGCAGGCTGACACTGGCCCACACGGGCGACCGCCTGGCCGGCGAGGACAGGATTGCCATCGTCGTTGCCGGACGCGCCGAGGCGGCACCCGACGCCTTCACGCTGCGCTTCCATCTCCACCCGTCGGTCAGCGCCAGCCGCACCGCGGACGGTCGCGCCGCCCTGCTTGTTCTCCCCGGCGGCCAGGTCTGGACCTTCGAGGCCGGCGGCCTGCCGGTGTCGGTCGAGGAGAGCGTCTTCTTCGCTGCGCCGGACGGCGCGCGGCGCACCGAGCAGCTCACGGTCTCGGGCGGGTTCCGGTCGACCCCGGCGGTGACGTGGAGCTTCAGCAAGGTCGCCCCGACCGCCAAGGCGCAGGCGCCCGAACCCGAGCCGGACGCCGAGCTGCCCCTGGCCTGACCGCGACTGCGCCGCCGGTAAGGTTTCGCCTGCGCTGCGTTCATGCTATCGCGCCCGCATTCCCGGCCATGACCAACAGGTGACCGATGGCGAGCGACCTTCGGCGCGTCTCCCGCGCCCTCCTTTCCGTCTCCGACAAGGCCGGCCTCGTCGACTTTGCCCGCACGCTGCAAGCTGCCGGCGTCGAACTGGTCTCCACCGGTGGCACCCGCAAGGCGCTGGCCGATGCCGGCCTGCCGGTCGTCGACGTAACTGACCTCACCGGGTTCCCCGAGATGATGGACGGTCGGGTCAAGACGCTGCACCCCAAGGTGCATGGCGGCCTGCTGGCCATCCGCGAGAATCCCGAGCACGAGGCCGCCATGCTGGCCCACGGCATTGCCGCCATCGACCTGCTGGTGGTCAATCTTTACCCGTTCGAGGCCACCGTGGCAGCCGGCCGCAGCCCGGCGGATTGCATCGAGAACATTGATATCGGCGGGCCGGCGATGATCCGCGCCGCCGCCAAGAACCATGACGACGTCGCCGTGGTCGTCGATCTCGCCGACTACGCGGCAGTCGCCGCCGAAATGGCGGCCACCGGCGGGTTCACGACGCTGACCACCCGCCGCCGCCTGGCCGCCAAAGCCTATGCACGCACGGCCGTTTATGATGCGGCGATCTCGACCTGGTTCATGGCCGAGCTGGGCGAGACGACCCCGACCTACCGCGCCCTGGGCGGCACCCTGGCCGAGCCGATGCGGTATGGCGAGAACCCGCACCAGGCAGCCGGCTTCTACCGCACCGCCGAGCAGCGTCCCGGCGTCGCCAGTGCCCGCCAACTGCAGGGCAAGCAGCTCTCCTACAACAACATCAACGACACTGACGCCGCCTTCGAGCTCGTCGCCGAGTTCGAGCCCACCTCCTGCGCCGCGGTGGCGATCATCAAACACGCCAACCCTTGCGGCGTGGCGATGGGGACGAGCCTGGCAGAGGCCTATGCGCGTGCGCTGCGCTGCGACCCGGTCTCCGCCTTTGGCGGCATCGTGGCGCTCAACCGCCGCCTCGATGCCGAGGCCGCCCGCGCCATCGTCGAGATCTTCACCGAGGTGATCATCGCCCCCGACGCCGACGAGGAGGCGATCGCCATTGTCGCCGCCAAGAAGAACCTGCGCCTGCTGGTGACGGGCGGCCTTCCCGATCCGCGTGCCGAGGGCCTGGTGTTCCGCACCGTGGCCGGCGGCTTCCTGGCCCAGGGCCGCGACAATGCCGTGGTCGACGACATGGACCTGAAGGTGGTCACCCGGCGTGCGCCCTCGCCCGCCGAGCGTGCCGACCTGATCTTCGCCTTCCGGGTCGCCAAGCACGTCAAGTCGAACGCCATCGTGTATGCCCGCGACGGCGCCACCGTCGGCATCGGCGCGGGCCAGATGAGCCGCGTCGACAGCGCCCGCATCGCTGCCTGGAAGGCGGCGGAAGCCGCCCGCACCGCCGGCCTGGCCGAAACCCTGGCCAAGGG
>JBMOJG010000561.1:0-2880 GCA_049316925.1 Alsobacter sp.
AGGCGCTCGAGATGATCGCCAAGGAGCCGGCCAAGGCCAACGAGATCATGGGCGCAGACGTCAAGCAGAGCGGCGAGCAGTTCGCGGCGTCTTCCAAGTTCCTGCGCTGGCAGGATCGCACCGCCAACAAGGTCTTTTTCGCCGGCGAGTACAAGACCTTCGTCAAGGATGCGGCCGACCTGCTGCTCGAGGCCGGGATCATCAAGCAGATCCCCGATCTCGAGGGCCTCGCCGACACCCGGTTCATCCAGTAAGGCCGCGGCGCCGGGACGGGGCACCCCGTCCCGGTACGCCTCCCAGGAAGGTCCGCGTCGCAGGGCGCGCGTTCGCTCAAGGCTCCATGCGCCCTCTCCAGCCCATTCCCAACGGCCTGCGGGTCGCCCTCGGCGTGTCCTTCTTTGTGCTCTTCGTCGCCGCATGGGCGACGGCGACGATGGGCGGCTTCGTGTCGAAGATCTTTTTGGCCGATCCGCTCACCATGCTGGCGAACGGCTGGGAGCTGCTGACGCGCTTCGGCTTCCTGCGCGATATCGGCATGACGGTGTGGCGGGTCGTCGGCGGCTTCATCCTGGCCGCCATTGTGGCCGTGCCGCTGGGCGTCGCCATGGGTGCCTACAAGCCGGTCGAGGCCTTCTTCGAGCCCTTCGTCTCATTCGCCCGCTACCTCCCGGCGTCGGCCTTCATCCCGCTGCTGATCCTGTGGGCCGGCCTGGGTGAAACCCAGAAGCTGCTGGTGATCTTCATCGGCTCGGTGTTCCACATGATCCTCATGGTGGCGGTGGCCGTGGGCAACACACGTCGCGACCTGGTCGAGGCCGCCTACACGCTGGGCGCCAAGGACACCGGCGTCGTCCGCCGCGTGCTGCTGCCCGCCAATGCGCCGGAGATCGCCGAGATCCTGCGGCTCGTGCTCGGCTGGGCCTGGACCTACGTCATCGTCGCCGAGCTGATCGGCTCGTCGGAAGGCATCGGCCACATGATCATCGAGAGCCAGTCGCTGATGGCGACCGGCCAGATCATCTTCGGCATCATCGTCATCGGTGTCATCGGGCTGGTGTCGGACTTCGCCTTCAAGGCGCTGAACCGCAGGCTCTTCCCGTGGCGGTTCGCATGAGCACGCCCAAGCTCGTCGTCGACGGCGTCTCCCGTATCTTTCCGGGCGTCCGCGGCGGCGCACCCACCCGGGCCCTCGAGCCCGCCACGCTGTCGGTCGCCGAGAACGACTTCATCACCATCCTGGGCCCGTCCGGCTGCGGCAAGTCGACCTTGCTGCGCATCGTCGCCGGTCTCGACCTGCCGACCGAAGGCCGCGTCCTGCTGGACGGCCGCGAGGTGCGCGGCCCCGGCGCCGACCGCGGCATGGTGTTCCAGAGCTACACCCTGTTCCCCTGGCTGACGGTGGCCGACAACATCGGCTTCGGCCTGCGCGAGCGCGGCGTGCCCGAGGCTGAAGCCAAAAGCATCGTTGCCAGCTATGTCGACAAGGTCGGCCTGCGCGGTTTCGAGCAGCACTGGCCCAAGCAGCTGTCGGGCGGCATGCAGCAGCGCACCGCCATCGCCCGGGCGCTGGCCAATGATCCCGAGATCCTGCTGCTCGACGAGCCCTTCGGCGCGCTCGACAACCAGACCCGCGGACTGATGCAGGAGCTGCTGCTCGGCATCTGGGAGCGCGAGCGCAAGACGGTCCTGTTCGTCACCCACGACATCGAGGAGGCGATCTTCATCGCCTCCCGCGTGCTTGTGATGAGCGCCCGGCCGGGCCGCATCAAGGCCGACATTGCGGTCGACCTGCCCTACCCAAGGCACTACACCGTCAAGACGTCGCCGGTGTTCTCGGAGCTGAAGGCGCGCCTCACCGAGGAGATCCGCGCCGAAGCGGTCCTCGCAGCCTCGGACCACTGAGGGACTTATGCTGGCTTTCTACCATCCCGACCAGCAGCTGCATGATCCGCAGCAGTTCATGCGCACCGGCCGCATTGCGGCACCGCAGGACCTGCCGGCCCGCACGGAGGCGCTGCTCGGCGCCCTGCTGGCGCGCGGCATCGCCCCGCGCGTGCCGCACGACTGCGGCGTCGAACCGCTTCTCGCCGTGCACACCGCCGACTATCTCGCCTTCCTCGAAACGGCCTATGCGCGCTGGCAGGAGCTGCCCGGTGCCGGGATCGAGGTGTTGCCGAATGCCTTTCCCTACTGGTCCGGCCGGCCTGACCGCGACGCCAGGCCGGCCTGCCGGTCCACCTCCGTGATCGCACAGGCGGGCTGGTACATGGGCGACCTGGCGGTTCCGCTGGGCCCGCACACCTGGCGCTCGACGCTGCGCTCCGCCCAGACCGCCGTCGCCGCCGCCGACGCCGTGCTGGCCGGCAGCAGGGTCGCGTACGCGCTATGCCGGCCCTCCGGCCATCATGCACGCCCCGACCGGGCCTCCGGCTTCTGCTACGTCAACAACAGCGCCGTTGCGGCGGCCCGCCTGCGAACGAAGCACGCGAAGGTCGCAGTCCTCGATGTCGATACCCACCACGGTGACGGCACCCAGGAGGCATTCTATCGGCGCGCCGACGTACTCACCGTCTCCATCCATACCGATCCGACCAGCTATTACCCGTTCTTCACCGGCTATGCTGACGAGACCGGCAGCAATGCAGGGGTGGGCCACAACCTCAACCTGCCGCTGCCGCCGGGGGCAGGCGGCGAGGCCTTCCTGGCGGCGCTCGACGGCGCCCTGTCGCTGATCCGCGCCTTTGCGCCGGGCGGCGTGGTCATTGCGCTGGGCTTCGATGCCCACCGGCAGGACCCGCTCGGCGTGCTCGGGCTGGAAACCGGTGATTTCGCCGCCATCGCCGGCCGCATTGCCGCGCTCGGCCTGCCGACCGTCCTCGT
>JBMOJG010000562.1:0-2875 GCA_049316925.1 Alsobacter sp.
TGGGCGTTTCGCCGCCGGGAAGGATCATGGCGGCTTCGACACGGGCGAACCCCGCGAGCTGCGTTGCGCGTGCCGGCCCATCGTCGAGCAGCGGAACGAGTGCGGTCGCGAGGCGGCCGGGTTCGGCATCGGACTGGATGAATTCGGGCACGACATTTTCGCCCAGCACCAGATTGGGCAGCACGATGGACGAGACCCGGATGACGTATTTCAGCTGTTCCTCGAGCTTCGAGACCTTGTAGGCGATCACCATCGGCACGCCGGCCAGCGCGAGCTCCAGCGACACCGTGCCGGAGGCGGCCAGCGCAGCGCGGGCGCGGCGGAAGGCGGCGAGCTTGGCGGCCTCGCCGGTGATGATGCGCGCCGGGACCGGCCAGGCAGCGACCCCGGCGCGGATCTCCGCCTCCAGATGCGATACGGCCGGGACTGCCACGTCGAGCGGTCCGGGTCTGCTGGCCAACACTTGCGCCACCGTGGCACCGAAAGGTCCCAACAGGCGCCGGATCTCGCTGCGCCGGCTGCCAGGCAACACCAGCAGCAGTGGCGGCTCTCCGGCCCGTGCAGCCTCTTCCTCCGGCGTGCCGGGCCGCAGCTCGGCCAGGCGCTCGATCAGAGGATGGCCCACATAGGTGCAGGGCGGGCCGCCGAGCTCGGCGTGGGCTGCCGGCTCGAACGGCAGCAGCGCCAGCACATGGTCGACATAGGCGCGCATGGCCCGCGCCCGGCCCGTCCGCCAGGCCCAGACCTTCGGGCTGACATAGTCGACGATCGGCAGCTGCGGCAGGCGCCGGCGGACGCGGCGGGCGACGGCGTGGGTGAAGTCGGGGCTGTCGATGATCACCAGCACGTCGGGAGGATCGGCGATGACCGCGTCGACGACCGCGTAGCCGCGGCGAAGCAGCGTCGGAAAGCGCGCGACGACCGGCAGGATGCCCATGACGGCGATGTCGCCAAGGGGGAACAGGCTCGTCATCCCCTCATGTTCCATGGCTTCGCCGGCCGTGCCGGAGAAGCGTACCCCGTCGGGGCCGAGCCGCTGGCGCAGCGCCTGCATCAGCTTGAAGCCGAGCTGATCGCCGGAGTGTTCACCGACCACGAGGCCGACATGAAGCGGGCGGGTGGCGCTCATCATTCCAGGCCCAGAACGAACAAGCCGGCGCGGTCGGCTGCGGCCAGCAGAGCCTGTCGCTCGATCAGCACCACGCCTCCAGCCGCCACCGCAATGCCGGCAAGCCCGGCCGCAGCCGCGCCGGTGATGGTGCGCGGGCCGATGGCCGGAAGGTCGATGCGCCGGTCCTGACCAGGCTTTGGGCGCTTGACCAGAACCCCGGCCCGTCCTTCGAGCCGGACCCTGCGGCGACGCATGGCCGCGACCCGCTGCAGCATCGCGTCAGTTCCTTCGGGCCCCTCGAGCGCGAGAACCTGGCCAGCGGCGACAACCGCGCCCTGCCCCATGTCAAAGCGACCAGTGGCGGCAAGGAGATCCGCCGCCAGCGCGGCATCGGCCCGATCCGCCTCCGATGGCACTGTCCGACCCAGCACGCCGGATGGCGCGAGAAGCCCGGGGGCAACCTCATGCGCGCCCACCACAGTGAAACCCGCATCCTCGATCAGCGTCACGGCGGCGCGCAGGATGCGGTCATCGCCGCCGGCGAGGATCCGCGACAGTTCGGCCCGGTTGCGGAATGCGGCAAAGACCGAGCCGATCGCCGCTGGACCCGGCCGCGTCACGGCGCCCGCCATGACCACGCAGGCCGGTGCGATCACCCGCAGCGCCGCCAGGATGCCGGCCGGATCAAGCATGTCGACCGTGCGGACAGTGAGGCCAGCGACCTGGCGGGACGCAAAGCCGCGCAGGCCGAGGACATGGACGCATCGACCGGCTGCGGCTGCCGCAGCGGCGACCTCGGCCGGAAGGCCCCCGCCCCCGGCGATCAACGCGACGGACCCGGCGGGCGGCACGGCTCAGCCCTCCTGGGCGTCGCGCGGCGTGCAGATCGAGCGGTTGCCGCCCTCGCGGATGAAGGCGAGGATCTCGTTGACGACGGTATGGCTCGCGAATTCGGTGCCGACGTCCTCGACCCGCTCCTGGAGCGTGCCCTCATCGGCAAACAGCAGCCGATAGCTGCGCCTGATGTCGTGAATGACCTCGCGCGAGAACCCGCGCCGCTTCAGCCCGACAATGTTGAGCCCTGCCAGATGGGCCCGGTTGCCGATAGCGATGCCGTAGGGAATCACGTCGTTTTCCACGCCGGACAGCCCGCCGATGAACGCATGCGCGTCGATCCGGCAGAACTGATGCACGGCCGAACCGCCACCCAGGATGGCGAAGTTCCCGACCTTGCAGTGGCCGGCCAGCATGACATTGTTGGAGAAGATCACCGCGTCGCCGACCTGGCAATCATGCGCCACATGGGCGTTGGCGAGGAACACGCAGCGGTCCCCCACGACGGTGGTGAGACCGCCGCCCTCGGTGCCGGGATTCATGGTGACGCCCTCGCGTATCATGCAGTCCGCGCCGATCGTCAGCGTCGAGGGTTCGCCATGGAATTTCAGGTCCTGCGGCTGATGGCCGATCGAGGCGAACGGAAACAGGCGCGTCCGTGGACCGATTGTCGTGCGGCCGGTCACCACCACGTGGCTGATCAGCTCGCAGCCAGCGCCCAGAACCACCTCGGCGCCAACGATGCAGTATGGGCCGATCCGCACGCCCTCTCCCAGCCGTGCCTGCGGGTCGACGATGGCACTGGGGTGGATTGCGGCGGTCACTCGATCACCAGCATGGCACTCACCTCGGCCTCGCAGGCCACCTTGCCGTCCACCTTCGCCTCGCCGCGGTACCACCACATGTTGCCGCGCTGTTTGATCTTCTTCA
>JBMOJG010000563.1:0-2869 GCA_049316925.1 Alsobacter sp.
GCCTTGGCGGGGTTCACCTGCCACTGCACCGCGAAATCGATGTCGACGATGTTCTCGTCTCCGGTGAGCATCAGGCTTTCCTCGAGGACGTCACGAAAGCCGGCCCGGCGACCGCCGTCCAGCGTCCGGAAGCCGACCTCGGTCGTGTTGACGACCGTGACTCGCGGCTTGACGACCGAGCCGATCGGATAGGGCAGGTTGTAGTTGATGCCCGGCTGGGTGATCGAGGTGAAGCGGCCGAAAATCAGGTTCAGGCCAACCTCGTCGGGCCTGACGGTATAGATGCCTGTCAGCCCCCAGAGGAGAAGCCCGACCAGCCCGATCGCCGCGATCCCCTTGCCGCCGACGCTGCCGCCCGGCATCACCTGCCGCAGCTTGTCCTGGCTGCGACGCAGCAACTCCTCAAGATCCGGCGGTTGTCCGCCGGGGCCACCGCCGCCACCGCCGCCACCGCCCTGCGGGCCCGTGCCCCACGGGCCTCCGGGGCGCTTTTGCCCCCAGGGTCCGCCGCCACCGCTCTGATTGCTCCAGGGCATCCAGTCTTCCTCTGCTGTTCCTGTCGGGTCGTTTTAGGCACGTCTTCGGCACAATCAACCGCATCCCGGTCGGACACGCCCGTCCGGCTTGTTGCAGGAAGTGGGGCTCGCCACGGCGTTCGTCAACGGAGACTCGGCCGGGATGGTTGACGCAGGGTCGGATTCAGCCATCCCGTCGCTGAAAATCGACAAACGCGAAGGCAAACTCGTCGTCCGGCCCCGCCGGATGGGTCTCGCGTGCCACCTCGCGAAAGTGCGTCGGGTCAGGTGTATCGAACACCGCATCACCCTCGGGCTCGGCTTCAACGCGGGTCAGGTGGATCCGCGACACCAGCGGCAGCGCCGCGGCGTAGACCAGCGCGCCTCCGGCCACGACGACGCTGTCGGCGCCCATGCGCCGGCCCAGGACCTGGCCAAGCCCCAGCGCGGCGGCAAGGTCGCGGGCGACATGCGCGCCCTCGGCCGCAAAGCCCGTGTCGCGCGTCAGCACGATCGTTTCACGGCCGGGCAGTGGCTTGCCGATCGACTCGTAGGTCTTGCGCCCCATCACCATCGGCCGGCCGAGCGTCAGCGCGCGAAAGTGCTTGAGGTCGGCCTTCAGCCGCCAGATCAGCCGGTTGTCGCGTCCAATGACGCCATTGCGCGCCGCCGCAACGACAATCACCACCGGCAGGACATCACGGCCCTGCATGTCAGCGGGCCTGTTCGGCGAGGCGCCAGAGCGCCTCGCCGGTGACCCGGCAGGTGGTCCATCCGTCCAGCATCACCGCCCCCTGCGCCTTGTAGAAGTCGATCGACGGCGTGTTCCAGTCCAGCACCGACCACTCGAGCCGCGCCAGGTTCTCTGCGACGCAGCGCCGCGCCAGATGGGCCAGCAATGCCTTGCCAAGCCCGTGCCCGCGCTGCGCCTCGCGCACGAACAGATCCTCCAGATAGATCCCGTGGCGACCGCGGAAGGTCGAGAAATTGTAAAACCACAGCGCAAACCCCGCCGGCTGGCCCTGCCATTCGGCGAGGTCGCAGAACACCCGCGGCGCCGGCCCGAACAGTGCTTCGGCGATCATCGCCGGCGTGGCATCGACGTCAGCCTCCAGCCGCTCATAGACGGCAAGCTCATGCACGAGGTCGAAGACGAGGCCGGCATCGGCCGACGTGGCGGGACGGATCACGGGCATGGCGGCAATCCTGCAGCAGGGAGGTCAGACGGCAACCGGGGCGCGGATGGCCGGATGCGGCGCGTAGCCCTCGATGGTGATGTCGTCGGCCGTGAAGTCGAACAGCGACCGCACCTGCGGGTTCAGCAGGAGTTGCGGCAGCGGCAGCGGCGCGCGGCTGAGCTGCAGCCGGGCCTGCTCGACGTGGTTGACGTAGAGGTGGGCATCGCCGAACGCATGGACGAAGTCGCCCGGCCTGAGCCCGGTGACATGTGCCACCATGGCGGTGAGCAGTGCATAGCTGGCGATGTTGAACGGCACCCCGAGGAAAATGTCGGCGGATCGCTGGTAGAGCTGGCACGACAGCCGCCCGTCGGCGACATAGAACTGGAACAGGCAGTGGCACGGAGCCAGCGCCATCCGGTCGAGGTCGGCCGGGTTCCAGGCACTGACCACCAGGCGACGCGAATCGGGGTTGCGGCGGATCTCGTCGACCACCCAGCGGATCTGGTCGATGGTGCCGCCGCCCGGCCGCTCCCACGAGCGCCACTGTTTGCCGTAGACCGGACCGAGATCGCCCGCAGCGTCGGCCCATTCGTCCCAGATGCTGACCCCGTTGGCCTTCAGATAGGCGATGTTGGTGTCACCGGCGAGAAACCACAGCAGCTCATGGACAATGCTGCGCAGGTGCAGCTTCTTGGTCGTCACCAGCGGGAAGCCCTGCGCCAGGTCAAAGCGCATCTGCCAGCCGAAGACGGAGAGCGTGCCGGTCCCGGTCCGGTCGGACTTGGCCGTTCCCTCGTCCAGCACGCGCCGCAGCAGGTCGTGATAGGCTTGCATCCGTGTCATCCACCCGTCGTCAGCCGCAGACGCTAGGGGATTCCCGGCGCTGGCGGCAGGGGGGACAACCCCTTGATCCCCCGTATTTTTGGCCGTGGCCCTTTCGCCCGCGATCGCCCCGCACTATATTCGCGCTGTCACCGCAAGGCGACTACGGCGATAAATGGACATCGGAATAAGCCTTTCGGACCCGGGGGCGGTACCCGGCGCCTCCACCAGAACCCAGACTGGCTCTTGCCTTGGCGTGGCGACGGTCTGGGCTCTGGCGGGGGCGAAATAGGATCGACGAGGGTGTAAAGGGTGCTCTTTCGCTCGGCATGGTTCCGCCGTTATCGGGCC
>JBMOJG010000564.1:0-2869 GCA_049316925.1 Alsobacter sp.
CGCATCCACGGGGCGATCTTGAAGGAGAGGAAGCCCTCCATGACGATCTGGCCGGCCAGTGTCGCGGTGACGGTCGAGTTCAGTCCGCAGCCGATCAGCGCCACCGCGAAGAGGGTCGGTGCCAGCGTGCTGCCCAGCAGCGGCGCCAGCAGGGCGTGGGCCTCGCCGAGTTCGGCGACACCCGTTCGCCCGGTCTTGTTGAAGGTTGCGGCGGCGAGGATCAGGATCGACGCATTGATGGTCAGCGCGAACATCAGCGCCAGCGTCGAATCGATGGTGGCAAAGCGCAGGGCCTCGCGCTTCTCGGCCAGCGACGGGCCATAGGCGCGGGTCTGGACGATGCCCGAGTGCAGGTAGAGGTTGTGCGGCATCACCGTCGCACCGAGGATGCCGAGCGCCAGATAAAGCATGTCGGGGTTGCGCAGGATCTCGGTCGTCGGCGCAAAGCCGCGCAGCACGGCTCCCCAGTCGGGATCGGCCATGATGATCTGCAGGCCGAAGCAGACGGCAATGAGCCCCAGCACGGCAATGATCACGGCCTCGATGGCGCGGAAGCCGACGCGCTGCAGGTAGAGGATCAGGAATACATCGAGGGCGGTGATGATGACGCCGATCTCGAGCGGGATCCCGAACAGCAGGTTCAGGCCGATCGCCGTGCCGATCACCTCGGCGAGGTCGGTGGCCACGATGGCGAGCTCGGCCAGCGCCCACAGCACGAGCGCAACGGGACGCGGATAGGCATCGCGGCAGGCCTGCGCGAGGTCGCGGCCGGATCCGATCGCCAGCCGGGCGGTGAGGGCCTGAAGGACGATCGCCATGATGTTGGAGATCAGTGCCACCGCCAGCAGCGCGTAGCCGAATTTTGACCCGCCCGCGAGCGCCGTCGCCCAGTTGCCCGGATCCATGTAGCCGACCGCGACGAGATAGCCCGGTCCAAGGAAGGAGATCATGCGCCGCCAGGGCGGGCCTGTGCGGCGGACCGCGACGGTGGCGTGCATGTCTGCCAGCGAGGCCTCGCCGCGTGCGCGACGCCAGTTCGTTCCCGGAGCGTCCTGATGGGTTTGCATGGAAGGACCGTGCATCAGTTGCAAATGAGTTGCAACTGCAAACCACGGTTTCAATCCGTCCGGCAGTCTGGAGGTCTGCGCCATTGTGGCGGTCGTGCAACACGCCGGGGAACTTCGAGCCGGTCGCGGCTGCGCCCGTCGCGTGCCGCGAAGCCGCCACAAATCGCCACGACTGTCTCGATCGTTCAATCCCTTGAACCTGTTCCGGAATTCCGCGTCGAGCTGGCGTTAACCAGGGTGCGGCAGACTGATCGGGGTCAAGGATCCGGTCATCTCTGAGGATGTGGGCTGTGGTGTCCGCGCTGATCGAGTCTGACATTGCGGCGGGGACCTGCACATGACGCTGGCGGCCTGGCACATTGACGCGGAGCCGACCAGCGCGGTCTGCATGCGTCGTGCCGGGGCCATGGCACCAAATGCACCGGGACCGTCCACTTCATGCCGCAAAAAGGTCCGGATGGGGCGCGAGACATCCGGCTGGTCGCGATCCATGCCGCATTCGGCCGGATCCCGTCAGATTGGCGCGGCCTTTACCGGCGCCTTGGGCGAAAAGCGCAATCATGCTGCTTCGTAACGTACTGAGTTCCGGTGTTGTCTGTGTCGGGGTCGCGCTTGCCGCTGTTCCGGGCCTGGCGCTTGACGCCAAGCAGGCGCCTGTCGGTGCCGCGATCCCGCTGGAGGCCTTCAAGTCGACCCGCGACGCCTTCCGGGCCGGCATCCAGGGCTATAATGCCGGCGACAAAGCCGGCGCCGTCAGGGCGCTGGAATACGCCGCGCAGCAGGGCCATGCGCTGGCGCGCTGGAAGCTCGGCCGCATGTATGCGGATGGCGACGGCGTGCCACAGAATGACCTGAAAGCATTCGAGCATTTTACGAGAATTTGCGATGAACATGCTGACGAATCATCAGATTCGTCGAGCGCACGTTTTGTTGCAAGTGCCTTTGTGGCGCTCGGATCCTACTATCTCGACGGCATTCCCAACACCTATGTGAAGCCGAATGGCGGACGGGCGCGGGAGATGTTCCAGTATGCCGCGTCCTATTTCGGCGATCCTGACGCCCAGTACAGCCTGGCCCGCATGCATCTCGATGGGGTCGGCGGCGGCAAGGATCCTCGCCAGGCCATGCGGTGGCTGAACCTGGCTGCGGAAAAGGGGCACGTTCCCTCGCAAGCCCTGCTCGGGCACCTTCTCTTTACCGGCGAAGGAGGCCCCCGGCAGCGCGGCCGAGGGCTGATGTGGCTGACCCTTGCGCGGGATGCCGCGACCCCCGGTCGCGACGCCTGGGTGATCGATCTGCACGACAAGGCCTTCTCCGCCGCGGCGGACACCGACCGGCAGGCCGCCCTGGCCTATCTCGAGCAGCAGAACCGCCGGCGACCCTGATGTCCGCGCAACGGCGGACCGGCCCTTCAGCCAGGGTGAGCGACCATGCCTTTCCCGGTTTCAGTCCCGCAGGTCGAGCCTGACGGGGACATGGTCCGATGGCTTCTCCCAGGCGCGCGTCAGCGCGTCGATGGAGCAGGCGGCCAGCCGGTCCGCGGCCTGGGGCGACAGCAGCAGATGGTCAATGCGAATGCCGTTGTTCTTCTGCCAGGCTCCTGCCTGATAGTCCCAGAAGCTGTAGAGACCCGCGGCGTCGGTGCAGGCGCGCAGGGCGTCGACCAGTCCGAGATTGAGCAGGACCTGGAACCGGGCCCTTGTCTGCGGCAGGAACAGTGCGTCCCCGGCCCAGAGTTCCGGATCATACACGTCGCGCGTAGCCGGGATGACATTGTAGTCGCCGGCCAGCACGAGAGGTTC
>JBMOJG010000565.1:0-2867 GCA_049316925.1 Alsobacter sp.
ACAACCGCTAGCTGCGGTAATCGCCGTTGATCTCGACATATTCCTGGGTGAGATCGCAGGTCCAGACCGTCGACTTTCCGGTCCCAAGACCGATATCGACACGGATGTCGATGGCCTGGTTCTTCATGTAGGCCGACACGGTGGCCTCGTCATAGCCCATGTCGCGGGCGCCCTTCACGGCGACCCGGTGCGGGCCGAACCAGATCGCAAGCCGGTCACGGTCGGCCGGCTCGCCGGCCTTGCCGACGGCGGCGACGATGCGGCCCCAGTTGGCGTCTTCGCCGGCGATGGCGGTCTTCACCAGCGGGCTGTCGGCTATCGAGCGGGCGATCCGCTTCGCCGACGCGGCACTGGTGGCGTTCTCAACGGTGATGCCGACGAAGTGCCGGGCGCCCTCCCCGTCCTTGACCACCTGATGGGCCAGATCCAGCAGCACCGCATCAAGCGCCGCCTTGAAGCCCGCAAGGCGCTTGTCGGTGGCGTTCTCGATCGCCGGGCAGCCGCGCTTGGCCGCAGCGCCGGTGGCAAACAGCATCAGCGTGTCCGACGTGGAGGTGTCGCTGTCGACCGTGATGGCATTGAACGAGCCCTTGACGCTGCGCGACAGCATGGACTGCAGCGCGGCCGCGGCGATCGGCGCGTCGGTGAACACGAAGGACAGCATCGTCGCCATGTCGGGCGCGATCATGCCGGCCCCCTTGGCGATACCGGCGATTGTCACCGGCACGCCGCCGATCTCCACCGTTGCGCTTGCGCCCTTCGGGAACGTGTCGGTGGTCATGATCGCCCGTGCCGGCTCGATCCAGGGCCCGGCCTTGGCCCGGGCGGCGCAGTCGGCCAGAACCCCGTCAAACTTCGTCGCGTCAAGCGGCTCGCCGATGACGCCGGTGGAGGCGAGGAAGATGTCACCGGGACGGCAGCCCAGCGCCTTGGCGGCGATGTCGGCCGTCAGCTTCACCGCCTTCGCCCCGGTCTTGCCGGTGAACGCATTGGCGTTACCGGAGTTCACCACCACGGCCCGGGCCTTGCCGCCCGCCAGCACCTTTCGGCACCAGTCGACCGGCGCCGAAGGGCACTTTGACTTCGTGAACACGCCGGCCGCGACGGTGCCCTTGTCCAGCGCCACCAGCAGCACGTCCGTGCGGTTCTTGTAGCGGATGCCGGCCGCCGCCGTGGCAAAGCGGACGCCCTCGATCACGGGCATGGCGGGAAACGCGGCGGGAGCGAGCGGGGAGACGGCGGTCGCCATGGCAGCCTCGACAGGTGGGAACGGGACGGAAGGCGGAAGGGGAACGGGCCGGCTGGACGTCGGCCCGGATTGTCAGGGCTTCTTCGGCTCGGCCGGCTTGCCGTCAGCCGGCTTGGCATCCGCAGGCTTGGCGTCCGTCTTGGGCTGGTCGAGCCGCTCGACCTTCCCCTTGGCGCGCAGCGCCATGATGATGTCGGTCTGCGACTTGCGGGTCAGGTACTGGGCGACCTGGTCCTTGACCTCGTCATAGGTCGGGACCGGCTTGTTGCGCTTGTCCTCCAGCCGGATGACATGCCAGCCGAACTGGCTCTTCACCGGATCGGAGAGCTGGCCCTTGTCCAGCTTGAAGGCGGCCTCGGCAAATTCGGGCACCATCCGGTCCTTGGTGAACCAGCCGAGATCGCCGCCCTCCTTGCCCGAGCCCGGGTCCTTCGAGACGTCCGCCGAGACCTTGGCGAAGTCCTCGCCGGCCTTCAGCCGGGCGAGCACGGCCTTGGCCTGGTCCTCGGTCTCGACCAGGATATGACGGGCGTTGACCTCGGCCTCGGGCTTCAGGTCCTTCACCGAATCGGCGTAGAGAGCCTTCATCTTGTCGTCGGTGACGGCCTTCTTGGCCTCGCCCACGAGGTATTCGTCGAGCAACAGCTTGTCGCGCTGGTAGGCCATGCGCTGCTGGAAGTCGGCACCGTCGCCCGCCTTGGCCTGCGCCGCGGCCCGAGCGCCGAGCTTGAGGTCGGCCATGTAACCGACCAGATAGTCGCGCCGCTGCGCGTCAGGGACCTGCTGGAGGCTGCTGGCAAGGTCCTCGGCGGCGATCGCGAGCTCCCGCTCGGTGATCTTGATGCCGTCGACCGTTGCCACAACGGCATCGGGCGCAGGCGTCTGGGCCTGGGCGGCCATGCCGCCGGCGCCCGTCACAAGGCCGGCGACGACCAGCGCCACCAGGCGCGAGAGGCGGGTACGGTCAGGTGTCATGGTGGGTCTTCCGGTTTGAGCACGCGGGTTGCGCAGAAGTGCAGGAACCCGTCGCCGCTGGCAAGCGCAACGGATCGTCGCGCCTTTGAAAAACCCGATCATGTCACCATCTTGTCAGGGCGGCCCGCAACGGGTCTGTGGCGGGCGGACGACAAGGGCCGTGCGTCTTCGGCCGGATGGCGCTATAAGCCCGTCCGAAATCAGTCCCATTAGGCACGAGGCGACCCGGGGCGGCCGCCGACGCTCGGAAGGTTGCTCGATGTTCGGCGCACTGGCCAAGACCCTGTTCGGATCGGCGAATGATCGCCGCCTGAAGACGTTCCGTCCCAAAGTGGCGGCAATCAATGCCCTCGAGGCCGAGGTTGCTGCCCTCGACGACACAGCCCTGCGGGCGCGCACCGATGCGTTCCGGGCCGAGCTGGCCGCTGGCAAGACCATCGACGACATTCTGGTGCCGGCCTTTGCCACCGTCCGTGAGGCCGCCAAGCGCGTGCTCGGCCAGCGCCATTTCGACGTCCAGCTGGTGGGCGGCATGGTGCTGCACGAAGGCTCCATCGCCGAGATGAAGACAGGCGAGGGCAAGACCCTGGTGGCCACGCTGCCGACCTATCTGAATGCGCTCACCGGCAAGGGCGTTCACGTT
>JBMOJG010000566.1:0-2861 GCA_049316925.1 Alsobacter sp.
TGCCTCGCGCGGAATGCCGGGCAGGCCGAGCCGGCCGGCCAGCTCGCCCTCGTTCATCACCCCGTCGCCGACCAGATGGGGGTCCTCGCAGTGGTGGACGATGAGGGCGCCGCGGTCACGCGCATACGTCAGGGCGCGGCGCATGACCTGGGCGTTGGTGACGGCCCGGGCGCCGTCCGTCAGAAACACTGCGCCTGCATCCGTCAGATGGCCGATCTCGGCCATCTCGCGGCCCTGCAGACCCTTGGTCAGGGCCGCCGCCGGCGGAATGCGGACAATGGCGGTGTCGCGCGCGCGCCGCACAACGAAATCGACCACCGCAGGATCGTCGACCGGCGGGTTGGTGTCGGGCATGCACACCACGGTCGTCACGCCCCCGGCCGCCGCCGCGCGGCTGGCTGTGGCAAGCGTCTCGCGGTGCTCGGCTCCGGGTTCGCCGACAAAGGCGCGCATGTCGATCAGGCCTGGCGCGAGCACCCGGCCGCGCGCCTCGATCACCCTGGCGCCATCCGGCCGCACGCCATGGGCGCCTGCCCCGACCGCGCGGATGATCCCGTCGACGACCACCAGATCGCCGATTTCCTCGCGTCCGGATGCTGGATCGACGAGTTGCGCACCCGTGATCACCAGTGGAGGGCGGAGCTGTGCGGGGTCAGCCATTGGGGAGCTGTCCTGCCAGGGCCTCGAGCACCGCCATGCGGACAGCAACGCCCATCTCGACCTGCTCCCGGATCAGCGACTGCGCCCCGTCGGCGATGTCGGAGGCAATCTCGACCCCCCGGTTCATCGGCCCCGGGTGCATCACCAGGGCGTCCGGCCGCGCATAGGCCAGCTTCTCGGCATCGAGGCCGAAGTAGTGGAAATACTCCTTCACCGAAGGGACAAAGGAGCCGTTCATCCGCTCCCGCTGCAGCCGCAGCATCATAACGATGTCGGCGCCGGCGAGGCCGCGGCGCATGTCGGTGTGAACGGCGACGCCCATCCGCTCGATGCCGGGCGGCATCAGCGTCGAGGGTCCGACGACGCGGACCTCGGCGCCCAGCGCGTTCAGCAGGATGATGTTCGATCGGGCCACCCGCGAATGCAGGATGTCGCCGCAGATCGCCACGACCAGCCCGTGGATCCGGCCGCGGTTGCGGCGGATCGTCAGCGCGTCGAGCAGCGCCTGGGTGGGGTGCTCGTGGGCGCCGTCGCCGGCATTGACGACCGCGCAATCGACCTTCCGGGCCAGCAGATGGACTGCGCCCGCGGCGTGGTGGCGCACGATGATGATGTCCGGCCGCATCGCGTTGAGCGTGATGGCCGTGTCGATGAGGGTCTCACCCTTTTTGACCGATGAGGCGGCAACCGCCATGTTCATGACGTCGGCGCCGAGCCGCTTGCCCGCGAGCTCGAACGAAGCCTGCGTGCGGGTCGAAGCCTCGAAGAACAGGTTGATCTGGGTGCGGCCCCGAAGTGTGGCCTTCTTCTTCTCCACCTGCCGCGACACGTCGACCGCGTCATCGGCCAGGTCGAGCAGCGCGATGATGTCGTGCGCCGACAGTCCCTCGATGCCCAGAAGGTGCCGGTGCGGGAATACGGGCCGGTGTGCGCGCGGGTCCATGTAAAATCAGGCCTATAGGCGCGATTCCGAAGCCCGGCAAGGCGCCAGGGCGTCTTCCGCCCGGCCATCCACCGGCTTTGCACGCACCGTCCCTGCGACCGGCGCCGGGAGCATGCCTCCGCGCTGGCATTTGACAGCGCGGCCCGCCTCCACCACTTTCACGCCCGTCAGGGGCGGCATTCCCTTTTTGTCTTTGCGAGCGGTCGCGGCATGCCCTGTGCATGGTCCGCGCCGAGGGTGTTTGAGATGAAAGTCGTCGTCGTCGAGTCTCCGGCCAAGGCCAAGACGATCGTCAAATATCTGGGCCCGGGCTACGAGGTGCTGGCTTCCTTCGGCCACATCCGCGACCTGCCGGCGAAGGACGGTTCGGTGGAACCGGACCAGGATTTCGCCATGCTGTGGGAGGTCGACGCCAAGGCCTCCAAGCGCGTCTCCGACATCGCCAGCGCCGTAAAGGGCTCGGACGGGCTCATCCTCGCGACCGACCCTGACCGCGAGGGCGAGGCCATATCCTGGCACATTGTCGAGGCCCTGAAGGCCCGCCGGGTGCTGAAAGATGTTCCGGTCGAGCGCGTCACCTTCAACGCCATCACCAAGGACGCCGTGCGCGAGGCGATGGCCCATCCGCGCGAGATCGACCAGGCGCTGGTCGACGCCTATCTGGCGCGCCGGGCGCTGGACTATCTGGTCGGTTTCCGGCTCTCGCCGGTACTGTGGCGCAAGCTTCCCGGCGCCCGCTCGGCCGGCCGCGTGCAATCGGTGGCGCTTCGCCTCGTCTGCGACCGCGAGCGCGAGATCGAGATCTTTGTCGCCCGCGAGTATTGGTCGCTGGTCGCTACGCTGGCGACGCCAGCCGGAGCGACGTTCGACGCCAGGCTGACCGGCGCGGACGGCCGCAAGATCGCGCGGCTGGACATCGGAACGGCGCAGGAAGCCGAGGCCTTCCGCCACGATCTGGAGGCCGCCCGGTTCACGGTCACTAGCGTCGAGGCCAAGCCGGCCCGGCGCAACCCCTCCCCGCCCTTCACCACCTCGACGCTGCAGCAGGAGGCCAGCCGCAAGCTCGGCATGGCGCCCGCCCGCACCATGCAGGTGGCCCAGCGTCTCTACGAGGGCATCGACACGGGCGGCGAGACGGGCGGCCTGATCACCTATATGCGCACCGACGGCGTCGACATGGCCCCCGAGGCCATCACCGCCGTCCGGCGCGTCATCGCGGCCGAGTATGGTGACGCCTACGTCCCGTCCTCGCCGCGCA
>JBMOJG010000567.1:0-2839 GCA_049316925.1 Alsobacter sp.
GGCGCCACCTGCGCCACCGGCGAGCGCGCCGTCGGCTTCCAGGGCTTCACGCCCAGGGCCGCCACGCACACGATCCGGCTGGGGAGCTAGGGGAGGGCAATGATCGGGGGGCGTTGCGCCTGGCGCGGCACCCGCCCTGATGCCCTTGGTGCGTGAGGCGAAGTCGCGGGCCCTTACTTAAACGTTCCGGCCAAGCGCCTTCAGGCTGGCCGCGATCCCCTCACGCCATGCAGGGCCACGCCGGCGAGCGTCGGCGAGCGCGTCCTCCAGCGTGTCTGGGTCAGCTTCGCGCAGCAGGGCGATGATGGATTGCGCCTGCATGAGGTCCTTGTCGCGCTTGACGCTGTCGGACTGTCGCAGCTGGGCGACGATGAGCTTGTGGACCGCATACCGGGCCGGCTGGGGCACGGTGACCCGCACGCCCGAGCCGTACAGCACGACGGCCGGGAGAGCGCCCTCCATGAGGTATTCGAGGAACGGCAGTGCCATGGCCGACGCCTTCAGCCCGGGAAGCGGAACAGGGCTGGGCTCGTCCCGCCTCCGAACGGGCGTCAGCAATTCGACGTCGAGCCCGGCCTCGGACACGAAGCGGTACGGATAAGCAAGCCTGTCCGGAGTGGGCGCATCGGCGAAGCTCGGGTCTGCAAGCCGGAGCACGGACAGAAGATCGGTCCCGGCACCGGCCCCTCGCTCTTCCTCGACGGCAAGGGCGACGGCCGTGCTGACTGAGGTGGTGGCAGCGACGAAGTCTGCATCCTGCGTCGCCATCGCCGATGCCTCCAGCCAGCAACCGAGCACACAGGGATAGATCTGGTAGGCGACGGTGCCGACGAGAACCATGCCGCGGTCGAACAGGGCGGCGCGGGACATGACCTCCAGCACGCGACCGACGTCCTTTGGCGGGCCCTGCACACCCGCGGCCTTGAGCATGACGATGGAGTTCCGGCGGTCCCGGGCCAGCCTGGCTTCACGCCTGATCGCCTCCGCCTGTTGGACGACCGCAGGATCATCCGCATGGCCGAGATGTCTCTGGACACGCTTGGCACCGTGGCGTTCGGTCGAATAAAGCCGCGCCGTGCCGTGGATGGTGCGGCGGCTGATCGACCCGGGGAGCGGTGCGCCGGGCCGCAATTTCTGTGAAAGATCAGCGTAGAGGGTCTGCACCGCGAGGGGCAAGCGGTCCGGCATGGCACGCTCCGTAGATACAGGATCATAGTTTTGTATCTACGTAGCGTGGCGCTGCCGTAGAGACAACATGAATACTGACCTATGTCGGGATGGAGCCCAGACACAACGAAAGCGGGGTGCCTCGATGTACCATTCTGCGGATACCCGGCCTCGCTGGGCTGCATTGCCAAGATGGAATTGGCTGTCACGGGAGGCCGCGCGTTCAGCCTAATCAGATTGGCGTCACCGGGCTTCGCCGCTCAGATCGCGTCGCGCACCCGGTCCATCGTCCTGTCGAGGTGAAGGGCCAGAATTGCAGCGAGACGTTCGCCGTCCCGCGCCCGCCAGGCCGCGCTCATCTCCTCATGCTCCGCAACAGCGCCCGCCCAGCGGTCCGGCCGGTCATTGCCCACGAAGCGCACCCGCTTGATGCGCGACTGGAGCTGCTCATGCATCTCGGCGAGAACGGGATTCCCCGAGGCGCGCACCAGCCCGCTATGGATACTCTGGTTGCACTTGAAGTACGCGAGCCTGTCGCGACGCCCGTAGAGCATCATCATCTCGTCATGGAGCGCCGAGAGCGCGGCCAGCTCCGCGTCGGCGGCCTGGGTGCACAGCAGCCGCGCGGCGGTCTGCTCCAGGCTCTTGAGCACCTCGAGGATGTGAAAGACGTCCTGCTCTCCGAAGTGGCGCACGATCGCGCCCTTGGCGGGGAGCAGCTCGACGAGGCCCTCGCTGACGAGCGTCTTGATCGCCTCGCGCAGCGGCGTGCGCGAAACGCCAAGCGAGGCACCGACCTGGCCCTCGTTGATGCGCGAACCCGGCGGCAGCACTCCTTCGATGATCATGTCGCGCAAACGCGTCAGCACCTCTTCGTGCAAGGTCACCCGCGCGATGGGTGCGACGTCCCGCAGGAAGCCGGAGCCTTCCGTCGGCCTCGGTTGCGCCATGCTCATCCTCCGAACGCGAGCCGCGGGATGAATGTCGTAATCCACGGCACATAGGTGATCAGCAGGAGCGTGATCAGGAGCGGCACGTAGAACGGCAACATTTCGCGCAACACGTCCTTCATCTTCACATTGGCGATATCCGCAACAAGGTAGAGCGCAAGCCCCATCGGCGGCGTGAGCAGGCCGATCATGAGGTTGAAGACCACCACCATTCCGAGATGCACCGGGTCCACCCCGGCCAGCACCAGCGGCTTCGCGATGATCGGCGCAAGCAGCAGGATGGCCGTCGTCGAGTCCAGAAACATGCCGACGATGATCAACAGCACGTTGACGAGCAGCAGCAGGACGTAAGGATCCGTCGAGATGGAGAGCATCAATGCGGCCATCATCTGCGGCACGCGCTCGACTGACAGGATCCACCCGAAAAGCGCCGCCAGAGCCACGATGAGCAGGATGGCGGCCGACGAGCGGATCGTCTCCAGAGCCGCGGCGTAGAGGCCGCCCCAGGTCAGCTCCCGGTAGAACAATGCGCTGATCGCAATCGTGTAGATGACGGTGACGGAGGCGATTTCCGTCGGCGTGAAGAAGCCGGCGAGCATGCCACCGATCAGGAAGACCGGTGCGAAGAGTGCGGGGAGCGCTGGCAGCGCATCGCGCCAGACCTCCTGGAGCGTCGGCCAGCGTTCTGCGCGGGGATAGCCACGGCGCCGCGCCAGCCAGGC
>JBMOJG010000568.1:0-2838 GCA_049316925.1 Alsobacter sp.
CGGGCATCGGCTGCCACTACATGGCGCAGTGGATGGACCGCTCCACCGACGGCTTCACGCAGATGGGCGGCGAAGGCGCCAACTGGGTCGGCGAGTCGTCGTTCTCCACGCGCGGCCACGTCTTCCAGAACCTCGGCGACGGCACCTACAACCACTCCGGCGTGCTGGCCTTGCGCTTCGCCATCGCCAGCAAGGTCAACATCACCTACAAGCTGCTGTTCAACGACGCCGTGGCGATGACCGGCGGCCAGCGCCACGAGGGCGGGCTCACCGTCGACGCGCTGGCCCGGCAGGTCTCGGCCGAGGGCGTGCAGCGCATCGCGCTCGTCTCCGACGAGCCCGACAAATACCCGCACGGCACTGCCTGGCCGGCCGGCATCACCTTCCATCACCGCGACGAACTCGACGCCGTGCAGCGCGAGCTGGCCGAGCAGCCTGGCGTCACAGCGATGATCTACGACCAGACCTGCGCGGCCGAGAAGCGCCGCCGCCGCAAGCGCGGCGAGTATCCCGACCCGGACCGCCGCGTCGTCATCAACACGCTGGTGTGCGAGGGCTGCGGCGATTGCGGCGTGCAGTCAAACTGCGTCGCCGTCCAGCCGGTCGAGACCGAGTTCGGCCGCAAGCGGCAGATCGACCAGTCGAACTGCAACAAGGACTTCTCCTGCCTGAAGGGTTTCTGCCCGTCTTTCGTCACGGTCGAGGGTGCGACGGTCCGCAAGGCCGCCCCGCCGGTCGCCGACACCGGTGAATGGAGCGACCTGCCGGAGCCTGACCTGCCTGCGCTCGACCGGCCATTTTCGGTGATCGTCACCGGTATCGGCGGCACCGGCGTGGTCACCATCGGGGCGATACTCGGCATGGCGGCGCATCTCGAGGGCAAGGGCTGCGGCATGATCGACATGGCCGGCCTCGCGCAGAAGGGCGGTGCCGTCTACAGCCACGTCAAGCTGGCGGCCCGGCCGGAGGACATCCACTCGATTCGTGTCTCCGCCCGCGAGGCCGACCTCGTGCTCGGCTGCGACCTCGTCGTCACCGGCACCCGCAAGGTGCTGGCGTCTGTCCGGCCCGGCGAGACCGCGCTGTTCGTCAACACCGCCGAGGTGATGCCGGGCGACTTTGCGCGCAACGCCGACTATACGCTGCCCGCCGCACGCCTCCGCCGCGCCATCCTGGCGGCGGCCGGCAATGAGGGCGTCACCTTCGTCGACGCCACCGCCATCGCCACCGCGCTGACGGGCAATGCCATCGCCGCCAACATGTTCATGCTCGGCGTCGCGTTCCAGAGCGGTCGCGTGCCGCTCTCCGCCGCCGCGATCGAGCGCGCGATCACGCTCAATGGCGAAGCGGTCGCCATGAACCAGGCTGCCTTCGCCTGGGGCCGCCGCGCCGCCGCGGACCTGCCGCGCGTGCTCGCACAGGTGGCTCCTGCTGCCGCGCCGGGCGGCGACCGCCAGTTGTCCGAGACCCTCGACGAGCGGATCGCGCGCCGCGCCGCGTTCCTCGCCGCCTACCAGGACGAAGCCTATGCGGTGCGCTACAGGGACGCAGTCGTCCGCATGCGCGCCGCCGAGACCCGCGTCGCGCCGGGCTCCACCGCGCTCGCAGACGCGGTCGCCCGCGGCCTGTTCAAGCTGATGGCCATCAAGGATGAGTATGAGGTCGCCCGCCTCTACACCGACGGCAGCTTCGCCCGCACCCTGAAAGCGCAGTTCGAGGGCGAGCTGAAGCTCACCTTCCACCTCGCCCCGCCGCTGCTCGGCCGCCGCGATGCCGAAGGCCGTCCGGTGAAATCCACCTTCGGCCCCTGGATGCTGACGGCCATGGGCCTGCTGGCCCGCCTCAAGGGCCTGCGCGGCACCTGGCTCGACGTGTTCGGCCGCACCGCGGAGCGCCGCATGGAGCGGCGGCTGCTCGCCGACTACGAGACACTGCTCGGCGAGATCGCCACGGCGCTGACGCCCGCCTCCCTGCCGACGGCCGTCGCGCTCGCGGCGCTGCCGGAGAAGATGCGCGGCTACGGCCACGTGAAGGAGCGCAACGTCACCGCCGCACTGGCCGAGCAGGCCGTCCTGCGGGACGCATTGCGCTCCGGCGGCGCGCCACGCGCCATGGCCGCCGAGTAGGAACCTCGCCGCGAAATCGGCCGCAAACACAACCAAACGGCCGAACGGTGCACGAAAGTCGGCCTTGAGTTTGCGGCTTTTGCCGCTAACCTCCGCCGGTCTCGTATGGGCGATGCCCGCGAGACGCGGCCGGCCGGGCGTCAGCTGACATCCGCCAGCCAGCAACAACAGAGCCGGGGCCCAGACGGTCGAAGACCGCATGCACCCGGCCGGGGCCGATAACCGGCCCAGGGAGGGAGGATGACCGTGGCGGCCGTCGAGGCTTCGCGCGAAGACACGTTTCCGAAGCTTCTGGCCCGCAACGCGCGGATCCGGGGTGCACGCCCGGCCGTGCGCCAGAAGGATCTCGGGATCTGGCAGACATGGACCTGGGCCGAAGTCTGGCAGCAGTGTCGCGCCTTCGCCGTGGCGCTGCGCGACCTCGGTGTCGTGCGCGGCGACACCATCGCCATCGTCGGCTCGAACCGCCCCCGCCTGTACTGGTCGATGATGGCCGCGCAGATGCTGGGCGCGGTGCCGGTGCCGGTCTATTCGGACAGCGTCGCCGACGAGATGGCCTATGTGCTCGCCCATGCGGACGCAAAGCTGGCGGTGGTGCAGGACCAGGAGCAGGTCGACAAGCTGCTGTCCATCGCCGACCGCCTGCCCGTGCTGACGCGGATCCTCTACGACGAGCCGCGCGGTCTGCGCGACTATGACCACGCGCGCCTGC
>JBMOJG010000569.1:0-2836 GCA_049316925.1 Alsobacter sp.
CGGATCGTGCTCATGACCGATGCTCTCGCCGTCACCGCCCTCTACCGCTACCCCGTCAAGGGCCTGTCGCCAGAGCCGCTGGACGGCACGGAGCTGACGCCAGGCGATCCGCTGCCCCATGACCGCCGCTATGCAATCGAGAACGGGCCCTCGCCCTTCGATCCGGCCGCGCCGGTGCACCTGGCGAAGATCCATTTCCTGATGCTGATGCGCAACGCCGCCCTGGCGCGGCTGGAGAGCCGGTTCGATCCGCAGACCACGACGCTGGTGGTGCGCGAGGGTGATCAGGAGATGGTGCGGGGCGACCTGTCGACCGCGGAGGGGCGGGCCGCCGTCGAGGTGTTTTTCGCATCGTTCAGCGCCGCCGAGCTGCGGGGGCCGCCGAGGATCCTGGAAGCGCCGGGGTTCAGCTTCTCCGATACGAAGCGGCGGGTGGTGTCGATCATCAATCTGGCGACGGTCCGCACCCTCGAGCAGCGCATCGGCGCGCCGATCGACCCGCTGCGTTTTCGCGGCAATCTGCATGTCGAGGGCCTGCCGCCCTGGGGCGAGTTCGACCTCGTCGACCGGGAGCTGACCAGTGCCGCCGGGGTCAGGCTGCGCGTCGTGAAGCGGATCGACCGCTGCGCCGCCACGAATGTGGATCCCGTCACCGGGATCCGCGACCTGAACATCCCGCAGGCGCTGATGCGCGCCTACGACCATGTCGACTGTGGCGTCTACGCGGAGGTTGTCACCGGGGGTCGGCTGGCGGTCGGGGATGTTCTCGTTCCGGCCTGGCCAGCGCCGCCGGCCTGACCAAGACTTTGGCCTGACCCAGCCAGAACGCGAAAGGGGAGGGCATGCCCCTCCCCTTCTGTGCAGGACTGTGAACCGCGATCACTCGCCGGCGGGTGCCTCGTCGGGCGTCACCGGCTCGCCGGCGGCCGGGCGGGTGGTGCGGCGGCGGCGGCGCAGCGGGAAGGTGCCGGCTTCCTCGGCGACCGGCGCCGGGATCGCGGCCGTCTCCGGCTCGACCGGGATCAGCTCGGCCGGGACGGGCGTGCGCACCGGTGCGGTGATGAAGGCCGGCAGGGCCGCGGCGGGGTCGACCGGCTCGCCCTGCGGCAGGGCGGCGCGATCTTGCCGCGGCGGGCGGCGCTGGAAGCGCTCGTCGCGGCGGGCTTCTGCGCCGCCCTCGCGCGGGGCCTGCTCGCGCATCTCGCGGGGCTGCTGCTCGCGATCGCCACGGGGCTGGAAATCGCGGGGCGGCTGCTCACCGCGGTTGTCGCGGGGCTGCTGATCACCACGCGGCTGCTGATCGCCACGCGGCTGCTGATCGCCACGGGGCTGCTGGTCGCCACGGTTGTCGCGGGGCTGCCACTCGCGGTTGTCGCGGGGCTGCCATTCGCGCGGCTCGCGCGGCTGGAACGGCCGGTCACCGCGCGGTTCGCGGTTGTCGCGGGGCTGGTAGTCGCGATTGTCACGCGGCTGCTGCTCCCGGTTGTCGCGGGGCTGCCATTCGCGCTGCTCGCGGGGCTGCTGATCCCGGAACCCGCGCGGATCAGGCAGTTCACCCTCGATGGCGGTCTGGGGAAAACGGACGTCCGGCTGAGCGTTGCCTTGGTAGGGCATGTCGTCGCCGTCATCGTCGCCGTCCGGATCCTGCATCTCGTAGGGCCGGAAATTCGGGTTCTGCTGCCGGAACTGCTCGTTCGCGGCGGCAATCATGCGCAGGTAGTGCTCGGCATGCTGGAGGTAGCTCTCGGCCGTCACCGGGTCGCCGGAGGCCTGCGCGTCGCGCCCGAGCTGGAGATACTTCTCGGCGATGTGCTGGGCGGTGCCGCGGATCTTCACGTCCGGGCCGTTCGACTCGTAGCTGCGGGACAGCGGGTTGGGGGCCTTATTGCTCCGGTTCCGGCCACGCATGCGCTTGTTATTGTTGTTGTTATTGTTCTGATGATTGGGTCTCATCGAACGTCCTTCATGAGAGAACACATCCGCGATCCTGTGTGCCACGGCCGCCCTGCGGGTCGGCCTCTGGCTCCAGAGATCGGGGTTTCCGGCGCAGCTCCACGCTGTGCCGATCGACTTCGCCGCGGCCCGAAGACCGCGCGAACTGTTCTGTACCGTCCAGAAGCACCTCAGGCGCTCTCCGCGGACGACACGTCAGACCGGATCCTATTGCCCGTTCGGTCCACAATCCCTTAACGGGATTATAACCGACCCCGGAGCGCCAACCCCAGTCCCAGTTTCCGGACCTCGCGGGAGGCGGCCGGACCAGGCTCAGGCTGATCTCGACGGGTGCAGCCAGCACGAAGCACGGCATTGACCAGCACCGACATTTGCGCCGGAGACTAGTCGGTTCGCACCGCAAAACCAAGAGGATTTGTGGACGGGTCCCATCTTTCTCAGCCGGGC
Source organism: Alsobacter sp. (assembly GCA_049316925.1). Taxonomy (GTDB): domain Bacteria; phylum Pseudomonadota; class Alphaproteobacteria; order Rhizobiales; family Beijerinckiaceae; genus Alsobacter. The sequence goes on from JBMOJG010000569.1 coordinate 2,401, forward strand.
CGCCGCGCCACCAGGGCGCGCGGACGGGCGCCGAAATCGGCGAACGGTCCCTCCACACTCCAGCCCGCTCCGCGCAGCAGCGCCGAGACGGTTTCGGGCTGGTCGGAGCCGATCTCCAGCGCGACAATGCCGCCTGGCGCAAGGAGATCCGGCAGCGCGGCGACAATCGCCCGGTAGGCCTCGAGCCCGTCGCGCCCGCCTGAAAGGGCGAGCCTTGGGTCGTGGACGCGGACCTCGGGCTCGAGCCCGTCAAGGATCGGGTCAGCCACATAGGGCGGGTTGGAGACGATGAGGTCGAACCGGCCTTCGATGACCGATGCCCAGTCCGATTCGACGAAGCTGGCGCGGTCGGCGACGCCGTTGCGCACGGCATTGGCACGGGCGGTCGCGATCGCGCCGGCGGACAGGTCGACGCCGACGCCGCTGGCGCCGGGCA
>JBMOJG010000570.1:0-2825 GCA_049316925.1 Alsobacter sp.
GCCGTACGGCACAGTCCGGGCTGCAGGAAAAAGCGTCGCGGCCGAAGGGCTGAGGCGTTTGCAACACGGGCCGGGCCAAGGGTTGCCGCATGGATCAGCGCGTTGCCGTGACCGATGAGGAATACCTCTCGCCCTATCGCGTCTTCAGCCGCGACGAGTGGGCGGCCCTGCGTGCCGATACGCCGCTGACGCTGAGCGTCGACGACCTGATGCGGATCCAGTCTCTCAACGACCCGATCTCGCTTGAGGAGGTCGTGGCGATCTATCTGCCGCTGTCGCGACTGCTGTCGCTCTACGTGGCCGCCACCCAGGGGCTATTCAAGGCGACACAGCGATTCCTGCTGGCCGAGGACGGGAAGGTCCCATACGTGATCGGCATTGCCGGATCGGTCTCGGCGGGAAAATCGACCACCGCCCGCGTGCTGCGGGCGCTCCTGTCACGTTGGCCCAACACTCCCAAGGTCGAGCTCGTGACGACGGACGGGTTCCTACACCCCAATGCGGTGCTGGAGCGTGACGGTCTGCTGGAAAAGAAGGGCTTTCCCGAGAGCTACGACGGCTCGGCGATCATCCGCTTCCTGTCGCAGGTCAAGGCCGGCAACCCGCATGTCGAGGCGCCGGTCTACTCGCATCTGACCTATGACGTGGTGCCGGGTGAAACCGTCAGCGTCGATCGCCCCGACATCCTGATTGTCGAGGGCCTGAACGTGCTGCTGCCGAACCGGCCGCCGCGTGACGGCAAGGCGATCCCATTCGTGTCAGACTTCTTTGACTTCTCGATCTATCTCGATGCCGACGAGGACCTGCTTGAAAAGTGGTATATCCAGCGGTTCATGCGTCTGCGGCAGACGGCGTTCCGTGATCCGCGGTCCTATTTTCGCAAATATGCCGACATCAGCGACGCCGAGGCCGAGGGCATCGCGCATGCGATCTGGCACCGCACCAACCTGCCCAATCTGCGCGACAATGTGTTGCCGACCCGGCCGCGCGCCGACCTGGTGCTGACAAAGGGCGCCAGCCACCGCATCGAGCAGGTGGCGCTGCGCAAACTCTAGGGCCCGGTGGTGTCCCGACGAAGCGTACGCCGCACCGGACAGCACCGCTGCTGGCGGCGGGGCGAGCGAAAACGTTTCACGTGAATCATTCCACGAACGGGCGTCGGGAGCCCTTGCCCGTGGCTGTCAGACCGGCAATCCGTTATCGCGCGCCAGCTGGCGCAGCCCGACCTGCGGCCGCGCTCCGATATGCTGGATCACCTCGGCCGCGGCCAGGCCGCCGAGCCGGCCGCAGGTGGGGCCATCGAAACCGCGGGCCAGGCCGAACAGAAAACCGGCCGCGAACAGGTCGCCCGCGCCCGTTGTGTCGACGATGGTGTCGACCGGGCTGGCCTCCACGGCTCGGGTCTCCTCGCGGGTGACGACCAGGCAGCCATGCTCGGATCGTGTCACGGCACCGAGCACGCCCTCGTTGCGCAGTGCGGACACAGCCGAATCGAAATCCGACGTCTCATAGAGGCTTTTCAGCTCGCTTTCGTTGGCGAAGACGATGTCGAGCTTGCCAGAGCGCATGAGGTCGAGGAATTCTCCCCGGAAGCGATCGACGCAGAAGCTGTCAGACAGGGTCATCGCCACCTTGCGGCCGGCCGCGTGGGCCATGTCGGCGGCGACGCGAAACGCCTGCTTGGCGTCCTCGCGATCCCACAGATAGCCCTCCAGATAGACGAAGGCCGACGCCTCCACGGTGGCGCGGTCGATGTCGGCCGGCGTCAAATTGGTGCAGGCGCCCAGGTAGGTGTTCATGGTGCGCTCGCCATCAGGCGTCACCAGGATGAAGCTGCGGGCAGTCGCAGGCCCATCCGTCGCGGCGACGGTGGGGAAGTGGATCCCCATGGCGCCGATGTCGTGGCGGAAATGCCCGCCGACCTTGTCGTCGCGGACCTTGCCGATATAGGCACCGCGGCCGCCGAACGAGGCCACGCCGACAACCGAGTTGGCAACGGAGCCACCGGACACGATCGTGGCGGGGCCCATGGCGGCGTAGAGCCGCTCCGCCTCGGGCTCGTCGATCAGCCGCATCGAACCCTTGTGGAGCGCGTTGGCGATCAGGAAGGCATCGTCAGCCTGGGCTATGACGTCGACGATGGCGTTGCCGAGGCCGAGAACGTCGTACTGAATGACGGGCATTTGCGGGTCCGTTTGCGACTGGTGCGCCCCTGTCGCATCGCGTCTGCCTCCGGTCAAGCCTCAGCGCAGCGGGCGCCGGTCGAGGATCCCCGACAGGGCCGCAAGCTCGGCCTCATCCAGATCGCCGATCTGACGGGCAAGCCTGTTGGCAAAGCGGGTGGCCGTCGGCGAAAGGCCGGCGGTGTCGACGACGACTCGCGGATGCGACAGGTCAGCCAGCCGCTGCAGCTCCTCTGCGTCGTCCCAGATGACGTTGAAGAACTGGATGACGCGCTGCACGAACCCCCAGCCCGGCCGGCCACGGCGGCCGTGCTCCAGCGCCGACAGGTAGGTGGGCGTTACCCCAAGGGCCGCCGCCATGTCCTTGAGGGCGATGCCGCGCTCGGCGCGCAACGCCCGGACCCGTTGGCCGAACGGCGTCACGCCTCGCTTCCCCGGCGGCGGCGGATGCGGACATAAAGCGCGCCCGCTCCGCCCTGGTGCCCAGCGGCCTCCTCGAAACCGACGACCAGCGGGCGGATATCCGGCAGGCGTAGCCAGTGAGGCACAACGCGCCGCAAGACGCCGCGCTCCTCGAACAGGCCGCCGTCCTGGGCGCCGCTGCCGCCCTTGCCGGTGACCACGAGGACCACCTGGCACCCG
>JBMOJG010000571.1:0-2823 GCA_049316925.1 Alsobacter sp.
CCGGCGCCCTCCAGGCCGAAATCGAGGTGATGTGATGGTCGCGCCTGTCAGCCCCACCCGCACCAGCGCGACGCCCGTCGTCGCCAACCCGAAGATGATGAAATCCGCCAAGGAGTTCGAGAGCGTGTTCCTCGAGCAGAGCTTCGGCCACATGTTCGCCGGCCTGTCGGGCGAGGGTCCGCTCGGCACCAACGGCGCCGGTGGCGACACCTGGCGGGGGATGCTGGTGCAGGAATACGCCCGCAGCGTCAGCAAGGCGGGCGGCGTCGGCATTGCCGACGCGGTCTATCGCGAACTCGTCCGCCTGCAGGAGGGCAAGGCCCATGGCTGAGCGTCCCGCCATCCGTCGCGTCTCCGGTCCGGCAGACGCAGAGGCCTTTGCCGGCAGCGTCATCGCCACAGTGGCAGTGCTGGAGCGGATCCTGGGCGAGGAGACCGCCCTGCTCAAGGCCTCGCAGATCAGGGACGCCTCCGTCCTCGTCCAGGCCAAGACCGATGCGGCGCGCAACTATGTGCATGCGCTCGAGGCCGTGAAAGCCAATGGCGTTGCCCTGGCGCGCTGGGCGCCGGCCGCGGTCGCCAGGCTCAAGCTCGCCCAGGCCCGGCTGAAGGCCGCAGTTGAACTGAACCTCACGGTGCTGGCCACGGCGCGGTCGGTGTCGGAAGGGATCATTCGCAGCCTCGCCCGCGAGGTCGAGGCGCCGCGCACGCTCACCACCTACGGAGCTGGCGGCCGCGGCACGGCCCCGGCCCGCGCCACCGCGCCGCCGCTGATCGTGTCGCGCTCGCTCTGAGGCCGGAACCGCGAGCTTCGCTGCTGGCGTCTCGCAGCAAAATGACCCTTCAGGCGGCACAATACTTGGTGCGCATCACATATTTGGCGGGCATCCGTCGATTTTTACCATTTTTGCTTACACGGGATTCAGGTCTCGGTGTCAGGCTGAGCCATCGACCAGAAATGGGTCGTGTCGTCGAGAGGATATCGACATGGACGCCGGCTCGAATATCCGGCCCTTGGCCAGCACTGCGGCGGGCTCACCCGTCCGCCAGGAGACCGCCCCCGTGCAGGGCGCGGTCCGGACCGACCTGCCCGCAACGGTCACCGTCTCGGCCCCGCCCGACACGGAGGCCGCCCATCTCGACCTGTCCGCCGTCGCCCGGCGTGTCCAGGCGGCAAGAGCCAAGGCGGAGGCCAAGGCTCAGACCCAGCAAGCTGTCGACACCATCGAGCGGAGCCTCGCGGAAGATCAAGACACCCGCGAAATGGTGTTCAAGGCCACCGATACGCGGACCGGCCAGGTCGTTCTGCAGATCCCCGACGAGGCCCTCCTGCGATTGCGTGCCTATGTGGCGGCCCAGCAGGCCCACCAGGATACGGCATCGGTCGAGAAAAACGCCTGATCCACGACGTCGCCCCTCCCCGGCACGGCAAACGCCGTACCGTCCGCACGGTTTCAGGGCCACCGCTTGCGGTGGCCTTTTTGCTGGCAACGAAGAACGACGCGACAAGCACAACTTAGCGAGTTCATAATAATATTATGCACGTATAAATAGTATTGTTTCATAAAAATCATTTGATTCAATTTTTATTATATTCTCTTCTCCAGCATCCGATGCGTTCATCGCGGCCGAACGCCGCTTTTTTATCGCAAAGGATTTGCCATGGTACTCAATGTCTCGTCGGGCATGCGCGCGGGCTACACCGCTCTTCTCGACATTAACAAGGGCATCGAAACCGCCCAGGGCCGCCTCAACACCGGCAAGACGATCAACTCAGCCATGGACGGTGCCGCCGCCTTCCTGCGCGCCTCTTCGATGTCGCGCCGCTCGGCCGCGCTGTCGGAGCTGGTGAAGGGCATGGATCTGGGCGCCAACAGCCTCAAGGCCGCCGACAAGGGCCTCGATGCCATGCGCAAGCTGCTGGAATCCGCCCAGTCCGAGATCAAGGCCGCCCGCGACACCACCACCGCCGTCATCGGCACCGGCACCAGCGTCGCCACCACCGGCGGCAAGGGCTTCGCCGTCACGTACGACAACGGCACCCGCAAGGCCGGCACCGCCCTGGTCGGCGCGCTGGACGGCACCAACACCGCCTCCAAGGTGGCGCTGGACAAGAACCTGCAGACGCTCGGCGTCGCGGACGGAACCGCCACCAGCAAGGCGCGCTTCGTCATCACCAAGCAGGACGGCACGACTGAGACGCTGGACTTCGACAAGGCAGCCACGCTGCGCGCTGTGCAGACGGCGCTTGACGGCAAGGGCCTGAGCCTGACCATTGGTGACGACGGCAAGGCAACGGTGGCAAGCAAGACCACAGGCCAAACCTTCAAGCTTTCGATCACCTCGATGGAAGGCACCACGGTCAGCACGGTCACCGGCAACCGCAACGGCAGGCTGGGCCTCGACGGCCTTCTCAACACCCCGGCGTCCTCCTTCGCAGGCAACACCGTCCTGGGGACGGCCACCACCGTCGCGGCCACAGCCGACCGCTCGACCACGACCAACGCCAAGCTGCTCGTCGACAACGACGCAAATGCAACCAACAACGCCACGCTCGATGGCGTTCCGGGAAATCTCGGCCTCACGACCGGCACCAGCGCTGTGATGCTCTACCTCAAGGGCAAGGGCGGCAAGGAGGTCGCGTTCGACGTTTCGGTCGATGCGACCACGACCGTCAACGATTTCATCACCAGGGTGCAGTCCAACTCCGGCATCCGCGATCTCGGCGTGACCCTGTCGGTCGGGACCGACGGCAAGCTCGCCATTGCCGGTCCCACCGATCTGCAGATCGGCTTCGGAACCAGTGCGGCCACGGCGAAGACC
>JBMOJG010000572.1:0-2816 GCA_049316925.1 Alsobacter sp.
CGGGGCAAACTTCCTTTGAGCGGTTGATACGACGGTCCACCCTGGAGGGTTACCCGTAAGCGTCCGGTTTGAACCGTTAGCCGGGCCTGCAACTTTCAGCAGGCGATATGAGCGGTGTCAGGCACCCAGACCCACGGCATGAGTTCGGCGATGCGGTTCGCGGGGTGTCCCGCGGCAATCTTGGTCAGAAGATCACGGAGCCAGGCTTCAGGATCGACGCCGTTGAGCTTGGCGGTCTCGATCAGCGTATAGATGGCGGCGGCGCGCTCACCGCCCTTGTCCGAGCCTGCAAAGGTCCAGTTGCGGCGGCCCAACGCAATGCCGCGCAGGCTGTTCTCGGCGCGGTTGTTGTCCGGCTCGAGGCGGCCGTCGTCGCAGAAGCGGGTCAGGGCTGCCCGCCGGGTAACGGCATAGCGGATCGCCTTGGCGAGTTCGCTTTTGGCCGACAAGCCATCGAGCGCTTCATCCGCCCAGCGGAAGAACGCCTCGACAGCGGTGCGTGACGCGGCGCGCATCCGGGTGCGCTCATCGAGCGGCAGTCCGCGAGCCGGGCCCTCGGCTTTGTAGATCGCATCGATCAGCTTGACGCCGGCATGCGCGGTCTCGGAACCGGTGTTCTTCCAGTCGTCGAACAGCTTGCGCCGGCAATGGACCCAGCACGCCACCTCGACGATGGTGCCGGTGGGGCGGCTACCTGTGTAGAGCTGGTCATAACCGGTATAGCCATCGGCCTGCAGAAAGCCGCTGAAGTTGGCGAGATGTGAGCTTGGTCGCTCGCCCTTGCGGTCGGGCGAGTAAAAGTAGACCGCCGCCGGCGGCTCTGTGCCCTGCCAGTTACGATCGTCACGCACATACACCCATAATCGCCCGGTCTTGGTCCGGCCCGTGCCCGGCGCCAGAACCGGTAACGGCGTATCGTCGGTGTGGATCTTGGCGCCGGCAAAAACATGGTCGCGGATATGATCGACGAGCGGCTGCAGCAGCCAGCTAACCTGACCGACCCAGTCGGCCATCGTCGAACGATCGAGGTCGACGCCGTCGCGGGCGTAGATCTCGGCCTGGCGGTAGAGCGGCAGATGGTCGGCGTACTTCGAGACGAGCACATGGGCGAGTAACGCCGGCCCCGCCTTGCCGCGCGGGATCGGCAACGCCGGGGCCGGTGCCTGGGTGATGGCATCGCAGCGCTGGCAGGCGAGCTTGGGACGGACGTGGCGGACCACCTCGAAGCGGCCGGGAATATACTCGAGGACTTCGGTGATGCTCTCGCCGAGGCCGCTCATCTTGCCACCGCAGTCGCAGCCTTCGGCGCCGGGTGCTGCATGAACGACATCGCGCCGCGGCAGATGCTCTGGCAGCGGCCGCCGCTTGGCTTTGCGGGTCTCGGGTTCGGGGACGCCGGCCGCCACCGCCGCGCTGATGTCGGCGGCTTCCTGGACCTCGAGATCTTCGAGGCGCAGTTCGAGTTGCTCGATCGTCCGCGTCAGCCGTTCAGAGGACTGGCCGAACTGCATCCGCTTCAGCTTGGCGATCTGGGCCTTGAGCTTGGCGATCTCGAGTGCTGTCAGCTGGATCGACGCCTTTGCGGCGCGAAGCTCGGCTGCCGTCGCCGTCAACGCGTCGGTGGTTGTGGCAAGTTCAGCGGCGGTTGTTGAAAGCTCGGCGGTCGTCGCTGCAAGCTCGCCGGCGGTGTTCGCGAGCGCGGTCTCGGTGGTGGCCAAACTGGCCTGCAGCGCTTCGGCCAACGCCCGCAAGGCGTCGACATCTGAGGGCAAATCAAGGGTCGCCAGCGACATGCTGGAATCTACCACAGCGCCCGCTTATGCCAAGCAAAAAGCGCGCAAATCCGTCGATTATACGAGGGTTGGCACCTTCGTTGGCGGGGGTGCCACGGTACGTCGCCAGTCGATCCCCTCGATCAGAAGCGCAAGCTGTGCCGGGCTCAATACGACGCCGCCATCGACCAGCGGTGGCCATACGAACTTGCCCTTCTCGAGACGCTTGGCGAACAGGCACATGCCCGAGCCGTCCCAATGGATCGCCTTGAAATAATCGGCGCTCTTGCCGCGAAACAGGAACAGGTGCCCCGAGAAGGGGTCTGCATCGAAGAGCTCGCGGGTCAGCGCCGACAGGCCATCAAAGCCCTTGCGCATGCTGACCGGCTTGCAAGCGAGGTAGACTTTGGTGCCGGCACTCAGCGCGAGCATGGCACGTCCTGCAAAGCGCGCAGTACTCGAGCCAACGCCTTCTCGTTGACATAGCTGTCAACCGAAAGCCGCACGCCCGTTGCCAACTCGATGTCGATCCCGCCGGGGCGAGATCCCGGATGTGGCCGCACCAGATCGTCGCTCACCGATCGTTCGCTTCCCTCGCGGCGCCCAGCTGGCGGAGCTGGCGCTGAAACTACTGTCGGTGGCGTGACGGTTGCCGGCAAATCGACGACAGCGTTCGTCAAATCCCCGTACGAAATGAACTGCAGCGGTTCGCTGGCGACGCTTGCGCTGGCACGTCGGTGCGAACGCCAGTTGTAAAGCAGGCTCTCCGCCACGCCATGACGCCGGGCAACCTCAGCAACCGTGCAGCCGCCGCGGTCGACCTCAGCCAGAAGCGCCGCCTTCTCAGCATCGCTGTACCGACGCCGGCGTTCGGTGCGGATGATCGCGATGTCGGACACGACGAGGCTCCTTCTGGACTCCAGAAGGAGACCCCGGCCTTCATCCCTTGCGGGCGCGATCATCGCAACGCGTGTCTGCCCGGACGCTTACATTCAGTGCGAACATAAGAAGATCAATGACGGTATATTAGCGAAACGCTTTCGA
>JBMOJG010000573.1:0-2809 GCA_049316925.1 Alsobacter sp.
GCTCCTCCAGCATCGTGCAGGTGCGCATGGCCGGCGCCATGCGGCGGGACAGGAAGGCCTCCAGCGTCGGCCAGCCCTCGACAGGGGTCTCGCGGATCGCAGCCAGGCGCTGCTGCACGATACCGTCATAGGCGCGGCTGGCGCCGAAGCGGTAGCCGGATGAGGCCGCATCGGCCTCAAGCGTGGCGGCGAGCGCGGTCCGCTCGTCAAGCAGCCGGTGATCCTCGCCAGGAGCGTTCGTCCCCGCCGTGGCGGAGGCGATCCGGGTCAATGCCTCCTCGATGGAGCGGATGCGCGGGCCCATCCGCTGCGCCTCCGGCAGTCCAAGCAAGGCAAGCAGCCGGTAGGTCTCGATTTCGAGAAGCCGCTGTGCCAGCGCGCCGGTCCGCGCCGGACCGAGCCCCTGGTCGACGACCAGGATGCGGACAAAGCCGTCGGCATCGGCGCGAAAGTCCGTCGCGGCCAGAGCACCATCGCCGTCGACATGCGACACCGCCAGGCTGGCATGGTCGAACAGTGAGGCAACATCGGCGACCGCGCCCGGCAGCACGATGTGAAGGTCGGTGGCGGCAAGCAGCGGGCCGGGCGGCTGCAGACCGGCCATCACCGCACCTGGCCCGCCCGAGCCCGGGCTGAACGGTTCGCCAGGTCCGGGCCGCTCGATCGTATAGGTGGTGAATTCCGCGTGCTGCTCCCATCGCAGCGAGCCGCCCGGCAGGATGACGCGGTGGTGGCGCGCGCCCTCGGCGGGCGGCGGCACGCCGCGGGCCTCACACCAGTCCGCCAGAGCGCGCCGGTCCGCACCAGCCATCTCGCCGGCCGTCATGAAAGCCAGATGGAACAGCCGCCGCGGCGATTCCAGCGGATGGAACGGCCGGGCATGGACCTCGGCCAGAACCGTGCCGCGGAGCGGGTGGGGAACGACGACGGAGGTTTCTGGAGACATGGCGGCGACCGGACGCGGACCAATAACATGGAGCGGTCGGTCGCAAGCGGCAATGGCCTTGGAGGCGGGATGCGTCGACCTGGTGTGATGCAGCGTGCAGGCCGAATGGCGGTCACGCAATTGGCTGGGCTGGCCTCCAGTCATCAGCATCGGGCAGGGTGACATGGACGTCAGCCATTTGACCCTCCGCCCCGCCCCCGCTACGCAAGTGCCGGGGACGCTGCACCGGGCGGCGTCCGGCGAAAGCCCTGGACCGACCGCATGACCACGCCTGCCCCAACCGCGCCGCAACCCGCCCGTACGCCGAGGGTCGGCCTGTTCGTGACCTGCCTTGTCGACGCGATGCGGCCGTCAGTGGGCTTTGCTGCCGTCAGGCTGCTCGAGGATGCCGGCTGCCGGGTCGAGGTGCCGCGCCAGACCTGTTGCGGGCAACCGGCCTTCAACTCAGGAGACCGCGCGACCGCGCGGGCCATCGCCACGCAGCTGATCGACGCCTTCTCGGGCTACGACTACGTGGTCGCGCCGTCGGGCTCCTGCGCCGGCATGATCCGGGCGCATTTCCCCGAGCTGTTCGCCGACGATCCCAACCTCGCCGGTCGCGCCGCGGCGCTGGCCGGCAAGACACATGAGCTGGTCAGCTTCCTGGTGGACGTGCTCGGCGTCACCGCCGTGTCGGCAAAGGTCGACGCCACGGCGACCTATCACGACAGCTGCTCGGGCCTGCGCGAGCTGGGCGTCAAGGCGCAGCCGCGGCGGCTGCTGGCCAGCGTCGAGGGCCTGACCCTGACTGAGATGGCGGAAAGCGAGGTGTGCTGCGGCTTTGGCGGAACCTTCGCGGTGAAGTACGGCGAGATCTCCGATTCGATCGTCAGCCAGAAGACAGGGAATGTCGCCGCATCCGGCGCCCGCATGCTGCTGGCGGGCGACCTCGGCTGCCTGATGAACATGGCGGGCAAGCTCTCCCGCCAGGGCTCTGGTGTCGAGGTCCGGCACGTGGCCGAGGTGCTGGCTGGCCAGATCGGGACGCCGCCGATTGGCGTTCCCCGCGACACCGCGTGACATTTTTTCGCAGAGGCCAGCCATGACCGCGCATCCGACCTCTCCCCGGTTCCGCGAGAACGCCCACGAGGCGCTCGGCGATGCGCAGCTGCAGCGCGCGCTGGGCAATGTGCGGCAGGGGTTCATCGACAAGCGCGCCGCGGTCGCGGCGAAGCTGCCGGAATTCGAGGCGCTGCGCGACAGCGCCCGCGACATCAAGAACCACGCGCTGGAGCACCTCGACCTCTATCTCGAGCGCTACGAGCGCAAGCTGACGGAGGCCGGCGGCCAGGTGCACTGGGCGCGGACAGCCGATGAGGCGCGCGCGGCGATCCTCGGCATCTGCCGCAGCGTGGGGGCGAAAACCGTCACCAAGGGCAAGTCGATGATCTCCGAGGAGATCGCGCTGAATGCCGGGCTGGAAGCGGCCGGCATCACCCCGGTGGAAACGGACCTCGGCGAATACATCATCCAGCTGCGCGGCGAGATGCCGTCGCACATCATCGCGCCGGCGGTGCATCTCAACGCCACGCAGGTGGAGAGCGACTTCCGCCGCGTGCACACGCATCTCGACCCGGCCCGCGACCTGTCGCAGCCGGTGCAGCTGCTGACCGAGGCGCGGCGCGTGCTGCGCGAGCGCTTCCTTACCGCCGATGTTGGCATCACCGGCGCCAATTTCCTGATCGCAGAGACCGGCACCTCGGTGATCGTCACCAATGAGGGCAATGGCGACCTGACCCAGACGCTACCCAAGGTGCACATCGTCATCGCGTCGATCGAGAAGATTGTCCCGACATTGGAGGACGCGGCGCAACTTTTGCGGGT
>JBMOJG010000574.1:0-2808 GCA_049316925.1 Alsobacter sp.
GGCTGCGGGCCTTGTCGTTGGCGCCCGCGTCCCGGTGATCCTCACCAGTCGCGCCGACAATGACCGCGCCCGTGTCGCCTCATGCGCGCTGGCACAGCTCTACGACCACTGGCGCCGCGAAGGCGCGCCGCTCGGCGGGATCGTGACCGAAGACAACGCCGCGTAAGGACATCGCGATGCCAACCGTGCTGCTGACCCTGAATGCCGGATCGTCTTCGGTGAAATTCGCCCTCTACGGCGTGACCACCGGCGTGCCGGTGCCGCAGGCAGCCGGACAGGTCGAGGGCCTGGGCACCGCACCCATCTTCAAGGTCACGGTCGTCGGCGGCGAGACGCGCCGCGATCCGCTGGATACCCGCCTGGAGACGTCACCCCATGGGGCTGCCGTCAATGCCATCCTCGACTGGATCGAGGCGGCCATGCCCGAGGCACGGGTCGTCGCAGTCGGCCATCGTGTCGTGCATGGTGGACCGGATCTCGCAGCCCCGGTGCTCATCGACGATGGCAGGCTTGAGATCCTGCGCGGGCTGATCCCGCTGGCGCCCCTGCACCAGCCTCACAACATCGCCGGGATCGAGGCGGCACGCGCCGCCTTCCCGGGCGCCCCGCAGGTGGCCTGTTTCGACACCGCGTTCCACCGCGGCCATCCGCTGTTCGCCGATACGTTCGCGCTGCCGCGCCGCTACTATGATCAGGGCGTGCGTCGCTACGGGTTCCACGGCCTGTCCTACGAGTTCGTGTCGCAGCAGCTGCGCCATATCGCCCCGACCGAGGCCGCCGCCAATGTGGTGATCGCGCATCTGGGCAATGGCGCATCGATGTGCGGCATCCGCGACGGCCGCTCGATCGCCTCGACGATGGGCTTCACCGCGCTTGACGGCCTGCCGATGGGGACGCGTTGCGGTCAGATTGACCCTGGAGTGCTGCTCTACCTGATGCAGCATGACGGCCTGGACTACGCCGCGCTGTCGGATCTGCTCTACAACCAGTCCGGCCTCAAGGGGCTGTCGAGCGTGTCGAGCGACATGCGCGAGCTGGAAGCCTCAGACCAGCCGCAGGCCGCCGAAGCCATCGTGTATTTCGTCTCGCGGATCCGCCGCGAGCTGGCCGCGCTCGCCGCCGACCTCGGCGGTCTCGACGCCGTCGTGTTCACCGGCGGCATCGGCGAGAACTCTGCCCGGATCCGGGCGGCCGTGCTGGACGGCGTGGGGTGGATGGGCATCGCGCTCGATCCGCAGGCCAACGCGGCGTGCGGGCCGCTGATCTCAAAGCCCGACAGCACCGTGCGGGCCTTCGTGATCAAGACCGACGAGGAAGCGATGATCGCCCAGCACACGATGCGGACGGCAGGCCTCGCCGCCGCCAGCCACGCCGCCTGATGTCACGATCCCGGGAGCGCATGCGATGAAACAGGCCCTTTCCCCAGCTGCCGCCGCGGCGCTCATCCCCGACGGGGCCGTGCTGATGATCGGCGGATTCATGGGCGTGGGAACGCCGAACCGGATCATCGACGCGCTCGTCGCGGCCGGCCGGCGCGACCTCACCGTGATCGCCAACGACACCGCGCGGCCGAATATAGGCATCGGCAAGCTGGTTGCAGCGGGCCTCCTGTCGCGGGTGATCACCTCGCATATAGGGCTCAACCCGCAGACGCAGAGGGGCATGATCGACGGTACGATCCAGGTCGAGCTCGTGCCGCAGGGCACGCTGGCCGAGCGCATCCGCGCAGCCGGGTTCGGGCTTGGCGGCGTGCTGACCAAGACCGGCCTCGGGACCCGCGCTGCCGAGGGGCAGCGCATCATCGAGATCGACGGCGTCGAGTGGCTCTATGCGCCGCCGCTGCGGGCGGATTTCGCCCTGATCCACGCGGATCGCGCCGACTACAACCGCAACCTCGCCTACCAGCTGACGGCCACGAACTTCAACCCGGTGATGGCGATGGCCGCCGACACGGTCATCTGCGAGCCGCGCGAAATCCTGCCTGTCGGCATGATCCCGCCGGATGCCGTCACCACACCCGGCGTCATCGTCGACCACCTGATCGAAAGGGCTGCCTGATGTCCCCCGAGGAGCTCATCCAGCGCCGCGTGGCGCTTGAACTGCATCCCGGCACGCTCGTCAACCTGGGCATCGGTCTGCCGACCGGTGTCAGCCGCTATGTGCCCGCTTCGGCGGGCATCCTGTTCCAGTCGGAGAACGGGATCGTCGGCATGGGCAGCCCGCCGCCCGAGGGCATGGAGGACGAGTTCCTGACCGATGCCGGTGGCGGCTTCGTCACCGCGGTCCCGGGGGCTGCCACCGTCGACAGCACCCTGTCGTTTGGCCTGATCCGCGGCGGACATCTCGACGCCACCGTGCTGGGTGGGCTGCAGGTCGACGAACTCGGCCGGCTCGCCAACTGGATGGTGCCCGGCAAGATGGTGCCGGGCATGGGCGGGGCCATGGACCTCGTCACCGGCGCCAACCGGGTGATCGTGGCGATGCAGCACACCGCCCGGGGGAACCCGAAGATCGTGCCGTCCTGCACGCTGCCGCTCACCTCGGTGCGGCGGGTGACGCTGATCGTCACCGATCTTGCGGTGATCGAACCCACCGATGACGGGCTGGTGCTGCGCGAGCGCGCGCCCGGGGTGTCCATCGAAACCATTCAGGCCGCGACGGCCGCAACCCTGATCATTCCCCAGACCGTCCCGGAAATGCCGATCGAAACGACCGCCGCCTGACCTTGCCACACGGAGGGGTACCCGCCATGACGCCGTTCACTCCCGAGACCCTCGTCGAACGCAGCTTCGGCCAGTCCCATCTGGC
>JBMOJG010000575.1:0-2804 GCA_049316925.1 Alsobacter sp.
GTCGGCAGTGCTGCGACGCAGCTCGCCATGTCGTCGACGAAATCCTCGATCGGCCATCTTCTTGGTGCTGCCGGCGCTGTCGAGGCGATCTTCTCGGTTCTGGCGATCCGTGACCAGGTCGTTCCGCCAACCCTCAATCTTGATAATCCCTCGGTGTCGACGCCCATCGATCTCGTTCCTCACCAGGCCAAGCCAAGGGCGGTCTCCGTGGCGCTGTCGAACTCCTTCGGCTTCGGCGGGACCAACGCGTCACTCGTTTTTCGATCATGGACCGGGTAAGTTCGCTCCGGTCTGAGTGGGCCGGCGCCGCCGTGGCGCAGGCAGGACCAGGACCGGCCCTCCGCAAACCGACGCGATCAGGACACCATGGCTGAACCGCTTCCGCCTGACAGCGCGCCGCCGCAGAAGACGTCGCGGTTCGGCCGCATCATCCCGCGAAGCCCTACAGAGGCCATTCAACCCGTGGCGGCGCCCCCGCCGCCTCCGCCCAGTGAGCGCCGCCGTGGCGGCATCGTCAATGCGCTCAGCAGCTTCCTGTCCCTGGTGCTGGTCGTCGCGCTGATAGCCGGCGGCGGCCTCTATATGGGCCGCGGCCAGTACCAGATGCCCGGCCCGCTCTCCGCCGACAAGATCGTCACCGTCAAGGGCGGAGCGACGGACGTCGCCGAGCAGCTGCAGCACGAGGGCGTGATTGACCACCCGTTCCTCTTCGTTGCCGGCCTCTACATCCTGGGCAAGTCATCCCAGATCAAGGCCGGCGAATATGTCTTCAAGCAGAATGCGAGCCTTGCCAACGTGGCCGACACGCTCGTCGAGGGCAAGACCGTCCTGCACAACGTAACGGTGCCGGAGGGGTTGACCAGCCAGCAGATCATTGAGCGCCTGCGCGAGAACGAAATCCTGGTTGGCGACGTCAAGGAAGTCCCCAGCGAGGGCAGCCTTCTGCCGGACACCTACAAGTTTCCCCGCGGCATGTCGCGCCAGCAGCTTGTGGACCGGATGACCCAGGAGCAGACACGCGTGCTGCGCGAGGTTTGGGGCCGGCGCGCCGCCGATCTCCCGGTCAAGTCGCCGCAGGAAATGCTTGTGCTCGCCTCGGTGGTCGAGAAGGAAACCGGCCGCGCCGACGAGCGCAGCCGTGTTGCGGCCGTGTTCATCAACCGGCTCAACCGTGGCATGAAGCTGCAGTCGGACCCGACGATCGTGTACGGGTTGGTGCAGGGCAAGGGCACGCTGGGCCGCGGCATCACCAAGGCTGAGATCACACAGCCGACCGCCTACAACACCTATGTGATCCCCCGCCTGCCGCCAGGTCCCATCGCCAATCCGGGACGGGCTGCGCTCGAGGCGGTCGCAAGCCCGTCCCGCACCCGTGAGCTCTATTTCGTCGCGGACGGGACAGGCGGGCACGTCTTTGCCGAAACCTACGACCAGCACCTGAAGAACGTGTCCCGCTGGCGGCAGATCGAAGGTGAGCGGCGCGATGCGGCGCCGGCCGAGACGCTCACACTGCCAGTGCAGGGAGAGGCCCCTGCCGCTCCGGGGGCTGCGCCGGCAGCCGGCGCCCTGCCGCTGGCGGGCGCGCCATCGCCGTCGCGCTCGTTGGCGCCAGGGACGCCCGGCGCCCGTGGCGCGAGCGCTGCGACACCACCAGGCGGTGTCCGCAACAACATCGATGCCGTGGCCGGGACACCGAAGGATCCGCTGAACAACCGGACGTTTGACCTCAATTCACCCAAGGTGGTGCCAGCGATCCGCCCTTGAACGCGGCAGACTTGAAGCCGCGGCGGCGCAGCCGTAATGCTGCCGGAACGAGGGCGAAAGGAATTCAATGGCGCTCGCGAGCATGACCGGCTTTGCCCGGGAGACCGGTCAATCCGGGTCCTGGCGCTTCGCCTGGGAAATCAAGTCGGTCAACGCCAAGGGGCTCGATGTCCGCGGCAAGGGCCCTGCCGGCTTTGACGCAGTGATCGACGAGGCACGCGCCCGGGTCGGGCGTGCCGTGCAGCGGGGCACCTGCCACGTTGCGCTCACCGCCAGCAGGGATGCGGCGCCTGCGACAGCCCGCATCAACACTGCATTGCTGGACGCGCTGGTCGAGACGCTGGCACCCTATGACGGTCGCATGGGTCTTCGCGCTCCCTCTGTCGGGGCGCTTCTCGGGGTCCGGGGCGTCGTCGAGATCGGTGAGGCCGAGGAGGCCGGTGCGCCCGCCGAAGTGGCGGCTGCGATGCTGACGAGCCTCGACACGGCGATCGCCGCACTCGTGGCGTCGCGCCGCGCCGAAGGGGAGGCGATGGCCACCATCCTGGCACGCCGTATCGACACGATCGCCACGCTGGCTGACGCAGCCGATGCGTGTCCTGCGCGCCGGCCCGAGGCGATCAAGGCCAGGCTTGCCGAGCAGGTGGCAGGGCTGATCGATGCATCGTCCGGCCTCGATCCCAACCGTCTGCACCAGGAGGCTGTTCTGCTGGCGGCCCGCGCCGATATCCGCGAGGAAATAGACCGTCTGCGCGCCCATGTTGGCGCGGCGCGCGAGCTGCTTGGCAAGGGTGGGCCGGTCGGCCGGCGACTCGATTTTCTCGCCCAGGAATTCTCGCGCGAGGCCAACACCCTGTGTGCCAAGGCCGTCGACGTATCGCTCACGGTGATCGGCCTCGACCTGAAGACCGAGGTCGAGCAGTTCCGCGAACAGGTCCAGAATGTCGAGTAGCCCATGACCGCCGAACTCGCCAACGACGCCATCGACCGCCGCGGCCTGATGCTCGTGCTGTCGTCGCCATCGGGCGCTGGCAAGACAA
>JBMOJG010000576.1:0-2802 GCA_049316925.1 Alsobacter sp.
TCGGACGGGTTTACGGTGGAAAACCGCACCGCGATCCTCGACCTGTCGCGCCAGCTGGCCATCCCGGCCCTGTCCGGCTGGGCCGTGATGGCGGATGCCGGCGCCGTGCTGACTTTCGGGCCGCGGCTGGCGGAGAGCTACCGGCGCGCCGGCTATTTCGTCGACCGCATCTTGCGCGGCGCCCGGGCCGAAACCCTGCCGATCGAGCAGCCGACGGTGCTGGAGCTGGTGATCAACACCCAGGCGGCCCGGCAGATCGCGCTTGCGGTTCCGCCGTCGCTGCTGGCCCGGGCGGACCGGATCATCGACTGACGCCGGGCCCGGCCGGGAGGCGTGCGCGGCGGCATCGCCGCGTTGTTGCCTCGTCGCGCAACCCGGCCGGCGCGGATGGCCGATGCGGTTGGTGCGCTGTTCGTCACAGAGCCGTCACACAATGCGCCGACACCGGGCCCGTTGCGACACGGCGGGGCTCACATGGACTATTTCAGGCGGTTCACTTTCCTGTTCTCGACGCCCGCCTTCGATGCGGACGATCTCGAGGGCATCCGGTTCAACCAGATCGTCGCCGAGATCGAGCGGTCGGGCTTCGAGGTCGTCAAGGCGCGCAAGCTCGAGGACGCGGAGATCGCGGTGCAGACCGACGCCGCCATCGGCTGCATGGTGGTCGACTGGGGCAAGAAGGGGCTGGAGGGCAAGACCGCGGCGCTGATCAACCTGATGCGCCGGCGCGGCCTCGACTTTCCCATCATCCTGCTGATCCGCCGCAAGCGCTTCGAGGACCTGCCGGTCGAGGTGCTGGATTTCATCGACGGCTACGTCTTCCTCTCGGAGGAGACGCCGGCCTTCATCGCCAAGAACCTGATCAGCCGGCTGAAGCAATATGCCGAGACGCTGAAGACGCCGTTTTTTGGCGCGCTGGTGGACTATGCCGAGGAGGGCAACCAGCTCTGGACCTGCCCGGGCCACAATGGCGGCGTGTTCTACAGCCGCAGCCCCATCGGCCGGGTGTTCATGGAGCATCTCGGCGAGGCGGTGTTCCGCGACGACCTCGACAATTCGGTGCTGGATCTGGGCGACCTGCTCACCCATGAGGGGCCTGCCCTGCAGGCACAGAAGGAGGCTGCGCAGATCTTCGGTGCCGAGAAGACCTATTTCGTGCTCAACGGCACCTCCACCTCCAACAAGGTGGCGCTGGCGGCGCTGGTCACCGACGGCGATCTCGTGCTGTTCGACCGCAACAACCACAAGGCCGCCCACCACGGCGCGCTGATGATCTCGGGCGGCATTCCCGTGTATGTTCCGGCGGTGCGCAACGCCTGGGGCCTCATCGGACCGATGCGCTGGGACGCCCTCGACGAGAAGGCGATACGCGAGCGCATCCGCACCAACCCGCTGGTCACCGATCCCGAGGCGTGGCGCCGGCCGCGGCCGTTCCGCGTCGCCGTGGTCGAGCAGTGCACCTATGACGGCACCATCCACAGCGCCGAGATGATCGTCCAGGCCATCGGGCACCTCTGCGACTACATCCTGTTCGACGAGGCCTGGGCCGGCTTCATGAAGTTCCACCCGCTCTATGCCGGGCGGTTCGCCATGGGCCTCAAGGATCTCGGTCCGGACGCGCCGGGCATCATCGCCACCCAGTCGACCCACAAGCAGCTGGCGAGCTTCTCGCAGGCCTCGCAGATCCACATGAAGGACCGCCACATCCGCGGCCAGAAGCGCCGGGTCGAGCACCGCCGCTTCAACGAGAGCTTCATGCAGCACGCCTCGACCTCGCCCTTCTATCCGCTGTTCGCCTCGCTCGACGTCGGCGCGCAGATGATGAAGGGCCGCTCCGGCGAGGTCCTGTGGGACGACACGATCCGGCTCGGCATCGAGCTGCGCAAGAAGATCCGCGCCGTGCGCCGCGAGTTCGAGGAGAAGGAGTCGCGGCCTGAGCGCCGCTGGTTCTTCGAGCCCTTCGTGCCGGACCGTGTCCGCATTCCTGACGCGGCGCGCGCAGGCGCTGTCCACGATGTCGCCTGGGAGACGGTGGGCACCGACCAGCTGGCCTCCGATCCGGCCTATTGGAGCCTGGCGCCCGAGGCGGCCTGGCACGGCTTCGCCGGACTCGTGGACGGCTTCGCCATGACCGATCCCAACAAGCTGACGCTGCTGACGCCGGGCTTCGACCGGGTGACCGGCGCCTATGAGGAGCACGGCATCCCGGCCCCGGTTGTCGCCCAGTTCCTGCGCGAGAACCGCATCGTCGCCGAGAAGAACGATCTCAACTCGCTGCTGTTCCTGCTGACGCCGGGCGTCGAGGCCAGCAAGGCCGGCACGCTGATCAGCGGCCTCGTCGCCTTCAAGAAGCTGCACGACGACAACGCCCTGCTGGAGGACGTGGTCCCAGAGTTCTACCGCCGCCGTCCGGCCCGCTACGCCGGCGTGCGGTTGCGCGACCTGTGCGCGTCGATGCACGGCTTCTTCCGCGACGCCGATGTCAGCGGCCTGCAGGCGCGCCAGTTCTCGCCCGAGCACCTGCCCGAGATGGCGATGTCGCCGGCGGAGGCGGCGCGCTACCTGGTGCGCAACAATGTCGACTACCTGCCGATCGACGAGATCGCCGGCCGGACCGCCACCACGCCCTTCGTGGTCTACCCGCCCGGCATCGCCACCATCGTGCCGGGCGAGCGGCTCACCGCCCGCGCCCAGCCGATGATCGACTACCTGAAGATGTTCGAGACCTCGTTCAACACCTTTCCGGGCTTCGATGTGGAGATCCAGGGCGTGTATCGCGAGGTGGATGCATCCGGCCGCGTC
>JBMOJG010000577.1:0-2797 GCA_049316925.1 Alsobacter sp.
ACGGGCCGCGCCGGGTGGCGCGGCCCGCAGGATGGTTCAGATCCCGGCCCCTCAGGCGCGCGGGGTCTCGCCGTTCTTGTTGAAGGTGTCGCCGTTCACTTCCTTGCCGTTCAGGAAATAGTCGGAGCCCTTCTCCACGATCACGGGCGTGTTCTTGTCCTGCATGGGAGCCTTGTCGAGCTCCTTCATCTTCAGGCCTTCGCCATGGTGGAACTGGCCGGCGATGTTCTCGACGGTTGCCGCATCGTGGCCCTTCACGATGTCGACCTTGTCGACGAAGCTCGGACCCTTGGTGTCGCCGGTGACCGGCTTGCCGTCACCGCCGACCGTGTGGAACGTCACCCTGGTGCCATCCTCGAGCTTGAAGGTGAGGTCCTTCTTGAACTCCCACTTGTCGCCGTTGCTCTCGCTGACATGGGGGTCGCCCCACACCTTGGTGACGGACTTGTCGCACAGATCCTTGAGCGTCACGCTCTGGCAGGACTGGTCGAAGCTCAGCTCGTAGCGATCGCCGACCTTGACGGTTCCAGTCTTGCCATTGTTGGCGAAGGACAGAAGGTCGTCCTTCTTGCCGTGGCCGTCACCGCAGCCCGGGGGCATGGGCAGCGGCTTCGGATGGCAGTCCACCGGGGGCTTGGGTGGTGTCCAGCCCACCGGGGGCCTGGGACGGTGATCGGGCCGATGGTCCGGACCGCAATTGACCGGTGGGGACCAGACCGGCGGCAGGCACCAGCCGCCCTGGCCGGCGCCGCCGTTCCCGCCGTGGTTCCAGCCACCCTGGTTCCAGCCACCCTGGCCGTAGCCGCCCTGGCCGTAGCCGCCATGACCGAAACCGCCCTGGCCGTAGCCGCCCTGGTTCCAGCCACCCTGGCTCCAGCCACCCTGGCCATAACCGCCACAGTTGCCGCCTGCCCTGCGGTGGTTCTTGCCTAGCCCGGACAGCCTGTCTTCGAGCTGTGCGAGTTCGTCCTTGATCTCACCCAAAAGGCCTGCCAGGTCACCCGTCCCGCTGGTGCACTTGTCACCCCTGCCGCCGTGGTCGCCCTTGCCGCCGCAGCCATGGCCGGACTTCCGACCGTCGACGGCGCCCGCAAACAGCTTTTCGAGGTTGTCGAGATCAGACTGACATGACTGCAGCAGCGACGAAATACTGCCAAACCTCAAATTCTCGATGCTCATCTGTGCTCTCCCATGCACGCTGATACTTGATGGTGGCTGCCTTGCGGTCTTGAACAACAGGCCGCGCCTCAGCGCGGCTTTTCCTTGGCCGCGTCCAGGTAAGGCTGCATGGTGATCTGGACCTCCTGAAGCTTCTTCTGGGTCGCGATCGCCTTTTCGAAAGTGGCGCTGAGTTCGGCCGCAGGATCACTCCCGGTTGCACCCGCAGCACCGGCGCCGGTGGCGCCCACTCCTGTCGAATTCATGATCGTCTCCTGTGGCCTCGCCGCCCCGCCGTGCCCAGGCACGCCTCCCCCGGCGGAGCAACCCGAAGGCTGACCCGGTCGGAAACCGGAGATCGAGGTAAACGAACCGTTAACGAGGCTGAGGATTGTTCGTAAACGCGTTCAGGTCAAAGGGGATAAATATGCGTTTTCAGGTATTTGCGGCACGAACGGTGACATTGTGAATCCGGCTGTGACGGGCTGTGACAGACCAGGACGTTGCGGACGGTCACGCGCGTTCACAAGACGCTACGGACCGTGACAGCCTGTTCCGCAGTCAGCCGAATTGTCATGGTACGCCAACTGGTTGGAGGTTGAGACTTGTGGGTTGAATCAACCCTTGGTTGCGAACATCGCGTGAACAGGCTTGCGTGCCCACCGACACAGGCCTATGCCTCAAGTTCCACAAGAACGAAAAGCCGCATGGCCAGCGCCCGCCCACCGTCCGCCCGCCGCACTTCAGAGCTCGCGAGCCTTGCCCTTCTCAACGGGCTGGCTGCGCTGGCGAGTGCCGCGGGTGCGGCCATCATGGCGCATTATCGGACCTGCAGCGCACAGACCAAGATCGACGGCAGCCCTGTGACGGTTGCCGATCTTGCCGCCGAGGCCGCCATCCTGCCGGGGCTCGCTCTGCTGCTGCCCGGCGTGCCGGTCCTGTCCGAGGAATCCGCCAGCGCCTTCCCGGAAGGCTGCGACCTCGACGCATTTGTCCTCGTCGACCCGCTGGACGGGACGCGCGAGTTCCTCTCCGGCAATGGCGAGTTCACCGTCAACATCGCCGTGTGCCAGCACATGCGTCCTGTTGCCGGGGTCGTCTATGCGCCCGCCTCCGAGCGGTTGTGGATCGGCAGTGCCGACGGCGCCGAGGCCATGGACCTGTCGCCCGGCGCCCCGATCGATCAGGCCCGCAACCGACGGCGGATCACGGTGCGTGTGCCGCCGCAAGATGGGCTGGTCGCCGTGGCGAGCCGCTCGCATCGCGACGCAGAAACCAACGCGTTTCTGGCCGAGCACGGGCCAGTGACCTGCCGGGCAGCTGGATCAGCCCTGAAGTTCTGCCTGCTGGCGGAGGGTGAGGCCGACCTTTATCCACGGTTCAGCCCCACCATGGAGTGGGACACCGCCGCCGGACAGGCCGTGCTCGAGGCGGCGGGCGGCGTGATGCGCCAGCCCGACGGCGGTCTCTTCCTGTATGGCAAGCGGACCGATGGGTTCCGCAATGGGCCGTTCGTCGCGGCAAGTTCGGTCCGGTTGCTCGGCTGAGCGGAGACCGGCCCGCTCAGCGTTCCTTCCAGGCGCGCGCGACCTGATCGGTCAGGGGCTTGGTCAGATAACTCAGCACCGTGCGGTCCATG
>JBMOJG010000578.1:0-2796 GCA_049316925.1 Alsobacter sp.
TGGTGGCGGCGTTGCCCGAGAGCGGGCCGAAGAAGGGGGTGCGCAGCCCCTGCACCGCCAGCGCGTCGTAGAGCGCGCCCCAGGTGCAGCCAGCCTCGACGATGACAAAGCCGTCGACCGCCGCAACGGTCCCAACCTGCGCGACGCCGGTCATGTCGAGCAGCACCGCGCCGGGGCCTGAGGGTTGGTAGCCGCCGGTGTACGACATGCCTCCGCCGCGCGGGACAATGGCCTGCCCGGCCCCGGCCGCGGCCTGCACGACCGCCTGCACCTGCGCGACGCTGCCTGGCCGCACAACGACAGACGACGCCCACGGGCCACGCCCGGCTATGTCGTGGGCGAGAACCTCCAACTCCTCGGGTTCGTTGCTCACGTGATCCGCCCCGACGATCGCGGCGAAGCGCGCACGAACTGGATCGTAGGCGGGTGACGGGCCAGAAACCTGGACGTTGGCGGGAGCCATTGGCGCGCCTCAGTCCAGGTTCACGGTGGCGCGCAATTCGCGCTTGAGCACCTTGCCGCCGGGATTGCGCGGCAGTGCATCCGAAAAGACGACGCGGCGCGGCAGCTTGAAGCCGGCGAGCTGCGCCTTGCAGTGCGCGATCAGCGCCTCCGGATCGGCATCCGCACCCGGTCGCCGCACCACGACAGCGACGATCGTCTCGCCCCACTTCTCGTCCGGGATGCCGATCACGGCGGCGTCCAGCACCTGCGGATGGCGGAACAGCACCTCCTCGATCTCGCGCGGATAGACGTTGACGCCGCCGGAGATGATCATGTCCTTCTTGCGGTCGACGATGTAGATGAAGCCCTCGTCGTCGCGCATCG
The DNA here is from genome assembly GCA_049316925.1 of Alsobacter sp. Lineage (GTDB taxonomy): Bacteria > Pseudomonadota > Alphaproteobacteria > Rhizobiales > Beijerinckiaceae > Alsobacter. The sequence goes on from JBMOJG010000578.1 coordinate 829, forward strand.
CAAGGTCGCCGGCGGAGAACCAGCCGTCGCGCAGCGCCGCAGCAGTCTCCTCCGGCCTGCCCCAGTAGCCGTTGAACAGATAGGGCGAGATGCTGAAGAGCTCGCCGATCTCGCCGGGCCCCACTTCGCGGTTGTCCTCGTCGACGATCCGGACCTGCGTGCACGGAAACGGCTTGCCGACGCATTTCTGCTTCACGAGTTGGAACTCGGGCCGCAGATTGGTGACGATGCCGCCCTCGGTCGACCCGTAGGTCTCGTGCAGGATGCCCTCGCCCCAGACGTCGACGATGACCTCCTTGGTCTTTTGCGGCAGCGGCGCGGCGTTGGAGATGATCGTCTTGAGCCGGTGGTCGCGGATGCGGTCGACCACGGATTTTTCCATGCCCAAGATGGCGTGGAAATGGGTCGGCACCATGAACGTGCAGGTGACACGCGAGAGCTTGTCGACGACCTCTCCGGGATCGAACGCCGGCAGGATCTCGCAGGTGCCGCCGAAATAGATGCACGCCATGGCGAAGCACAGGCCGGCGCCATGGCACAGCGGCGCGATGGCGAGGTAGCTGTCGGCCGGGCCGTAGCAGCCATATTCCGACGCCATGCCGAAGAAGCCCATGAGGCGCGAGCGATGCGGCAGCACCACGCCTTTCGGGCGGCCGGTCGTCCCCGACGTGTACGGAATGGAGAATGCGTCCCACTCCTGCAGCGGCGGGAGCACCGGCGTGCCGGCGTCGGCCATTGCCGCGTCGTAGGATGTGCCGAAGACAAGCACCTGCTCGATGCCGGAAAACCTGCTGTCGCGCACCATCTCGGCGAGGGAGGCGTGGACGAACAGGAGGCGGGCGCCGCAGTCCTCGCAGATCGCCGCGATCTCGTGCGCCGTCAGGCGCGGATTGGGCGTGGCCACCGCGACGCCGACCGACGAGGCTCCAACCACGACCTCGATATATTCGAGGCAGTTCGGCGCCAGGATCGCGCAGGCCTCGCCAAAGCGCAGCCCGAGCCCCTGGACCAGTGCAGAAACGCGGTCGGCCTGTGCCACGAACTGGGCGAACGTGCGCGTGCGCCCGCCCTCGATCAGCGCCACCTTGTCGGGCGAGTGACGCGCCACGGCGCGCATTCCCGACCCCACGCTGAGGGGGTGGTAGGTGGAGGGCGGAAACCGTCCGCCGGTGCGTTGCAGCGCAGCGCTCAAGCCGCCTTCTCCGGGACACGCCACGAGGCTTCTTCGGGCCGCATTTGTCCGGACAACATTGAGAAACCTTTTTGCCGAAAGGTCAACCGTCACCGCGCCGGTCCGGTGATGAATCACCCGGCGCCGTGCGGTCACGTGGCAGGGGTCAGCCGGGCCCTCAGGGCATGCTTCAGGATCTTGCCGCTCTGGTTGCGCGGCATCGCCTCGATGGTGATGAAATCCACCGGCACCTTGTAGGCGGCGAGGCTGGTGCGGCAGTGCGCCTTCAGCACCTCGGCATCCACGGAGCCCTCGGCCACCACGAAGGCGACGACCTCCTCGCCCAGATCCGGATGGGCGCGGCCGACGATCGCCGCGTCAATGATCTCGGCGCGCTGCAGCAGCGCCGCCTCGATCTCGTCCGGATAGATGTTGATGCCGCCGCGGATGATCATGTCCTTGGCGCGGCCGGTGATGAACAGGTAGCCCTTCTCGTCGATGTGGCCGATGTCGCCGGGGTAGTACCAGCCGTTGCGGAAGGCGCGCTTCGATTCCTCGGGGCTGTTGTAGAACCCCGCCGGATGCCAGGGCGCCCTGTGGCGAATGAGGCCGGTGGCGCCCTGCGGCAGTGGGTTGTCCTGTTCGTCGGCGATCTGCAGCTGCGAGCCGAGCACCGAGCGGCCAACCGAGCCGTTGGCCGGGCCATCCACCGTCGGGTTGTGCATCGACACGGAGCCGCCCTCGGTCGACGCGTAGTGGTTGATGATGCAGGCATTGACCTTCCCGGACAGCTCCGC
>JBMOJG010000579.1:0-2781 GCA_049316925.1 Alsobacter sp.
TCCACACGAAGCCTGGCTGCGGCAGGTTGGCTTCGCGCAGCAGCTTTTTGGCGCTTTCGCGGCGCGTGTTGGCGATGTCGTCGGCCAAGTCGCGCACGCGGGCAGCCTCGTCGTGCGGGACTTGGGCGTCGGTCATTTCTTGAGGCCCATCCAGCGTTCGAGCCAATGGATGTCGTAGCGCCCGTCGATGAATTCGGGCGTCTGTACGAGCTTGCGGTGCAAGGGCAGCGTGGTCTTGATGCCGCCGATGACGTATTCGTCGAGCGCGCGGCGCAGCCGCATCAGGCACTCGTTGCGGGTCCGACCGTGGACGATCAGCTTGCCGACCAGCGAATCATAGTTCGGCGGGATCGTGTAGCCCTGATAGACGGCCGAATCGACCCGCACGCCGAGACCACCCGGCGGATGGAAATAGGCGATCCGTCCCGGCGAGGGGCGGAAGGTCGACGGATGCTCGGCATTGATCCGGCACTCGATGGCGTGTCCGTTGATCTGCACGTCGTCCTGCGCGAAGGACAGCTCTGCGCCAGCGGCCAGCCGGATCTGCTCGTTGACGAGGTCGATGCCGGTGATCATCTCGGTGACCGGGTGCTCGACCTGGATCCGGGTGTTCATCTCGATGAAGTAGAAGGCACCGTCCTCGTAGAGGAACTCGACCGTTCCGGCGCCCAGGTAGGACAGCTCCTGCATGGCCTGCGCGACCGTTGAGCCGATCGCGGCGCGCATGTCGGAGTTGAGGGCCGGGGAGGGGCCTTCCTCCCACACCTTCTGGTGCCGGCGCTGCAGCGAACAGTCGCGCTCAAACAGATGGACGGCGCCGCCGCGCCCGTCGCCCAGCACCTGGATCTCGATGTGCCGGGGCTTCTCGAGGTACTTCTCGAGATAGACGGCATCGTCACCGAAGGCTGCCTTGGCCTCGGTCCGCGCGGTCTGCAGCGCATTGAGAAGGTCGTCCTCGGTGCGGGCCACCTTCATGCCGCGGCCACCACCGCCCGCTGCCGCCTTCACCAGCACCGGGTAGCCGATACCGGCTGCGATCCTCAGCGCTTCGGTGTCGTCGTCGATGGCTCCCTCGGAGCCCGGCACACAGGGAATCCCGAGGCGCTTGGCTGTGCGCTTGGCCTCGATCTTGTCGCCCATGATTCGGATATGCTCGGCCTTGGGGCCGATGAAATGGATGTTGTGGCTCTCGAGGATTTCCGCAAAGCGGGCGTTCTCGGACAGGAAGCCGTAGCCGGGATGGACCGCGTCGGCGCCGGTGATCTCGCAAGCCGCCAGCAGCGCGGGAATGTTCAGATAGCTGTCCCGGGCGGCCGGCGGGCCGATGCAGACGCTCTCGTCGGCGAGGCGCACATGCATGGCGTCGGCGTCGGCGGTCGAATGGACCGCCACGGTGGCGATACCGAGCTCCTTGGCGGCGCGCAGCACCCGCAGGGCGATTTCGCCGCGGTTGGCGATGAGGATCTTGTCGAACATCGGCTCAGGCTTCCGGCAGCGGGAAAAGGGAATAGCCGGTGACGGCCATGACGCGGGGCGAGCGCATCGCGGGCGCGGGGCCGTGCTCGACGACGTCGTCGAAGCCCGAGACGGTGCCACCATCCTTCACGATCACGGCGGAAGCGACGGCCTTGGCCATCGCCAGATCATCGGCTGCGACGTCGAAGTGGCGGTAGAATCCGCGCGGTCCCATGCGCCCCTCGACCATAAACGCGAAGCGCGACAGGGGCGCCACCATCGAGCCCTACTCGATGACCATCAGCGGCTCGCCATATTCCACCGGCTGGCCGTCCTCGACGAGGACAGACGTGACGGTGCCGGCGCGCGGCGCGACGATCTCGTTGAAGGTCTTCATGGCCTCGATCAGCAGGATCTTGTCGCCGGCCTTCACCGCCGAGCCGACCTCCACAAAGGCCTTCGCGTCCGGCGACGGACGGCGGTAAGCCGTTCCGACCATCGGCGAGGTGACCGTGCCCGCATGGCTGGCGGTCTCGGTCCGTGCCGTTCCCGGTCCCGCGGCTCCGACCGGCGGCGGTGCGGGCACCGCTGGCGGCAGAGACACCGGCACGCTCACCGTGGCCGCGGTGATCTGGCGGGCGACATAAATGCGCAGATCGCCCTTCTCGACTTCGATCTCGGTCAGGTCGGTCTCGGCGAGGAGCTTGGCGAGCTCGCGCACCAGCGCGGGATCGATGGGCTCATCCTTGGCGGCTTTGGTCATTCCTGGGTCGGGCCTTTCTCGTCTCTCGCGCCGCAAGGGAGGCCGAACGTCGGTTCAGGCCACCCCGGCGCACAGGGCCGGACCGTCCTCATATCCGCTTGCGCGCCGCAGGGGAAGCCGCGCCGCAGGGCGACGGAACCGCCCGACACGGCGTCAGCAGGCGGACTTGCCGCATTGGCGCATGCTGGCGACGGCCTTGCGCAGTGGCTCGAGGCCGACAGAGCCGAAGATGATCTCGTCGCCGATGATGAAGGCCGGGGTGCCCTGCAGCTTCAGCGTGTCGGCGATCTGCATCGTCTCCTCGACGGCTGCCTTGACCTCGGGGCTGTCCATGTCGCGGGCCAGCCTGGCCGGATCGGCGCCGAACTCCTTGGCAACCTGAACGGCCCGGTCCTTGCCGATGCGGCCCTTCGATTCCATCAGCTTCTGGTGGAACTCGAAGTAGCGCTCGGCCTTCAGCTGTTGCTTGGCGGCCACCGCAGCAAAGGTCGCCTCCACCGAATCCTGACCCAGCACCGGGAAGTCGCGGATCACCACCCGCAGCTTCGGGTCGCTCTTGATCA
>JBMOJG010000580.1:0-2778 GCA_049316925.1 Alsobacter sp.
GGAGCGCAACATCTTCCGCTCGCTCACCGTCGAGGAGAACATGACGGCGGTCGCGCGGCCCGGTCCGTGGACGGTGGCGCGGCTCTACGCCATGTTCCCGCGACTGGAGGAGCGGCGGCGCAACCTCGGCAACCAGCTCTCCGGCGGCGAGCAGCAGATGCTGGCCATTGCCCGTGCACTGGTGCTCAACCCGCGCCTGCTGCTGCTCGACGAGCCCACCGAGGGCCTGGCGCCGATCATCGTCGACGAGCTCCTCACCGCCCTGCGCCGCCTGTCGCGCGAGGACGGGCTGTCGATGGTCGTCGTTGAGCAGAACGCCCGCAAGATCCTCGGCTTCACCGACGAGGCCGTCATTCTCGACCGCGGCAGCATCGTCCACCGCGCTGCCAGTTCCGCCCTGCGCGACGATCCCGCCGCGCTCGAAGCCCATTTGGGCGTGGTCGGGCGTGCCCGGCCGGCCCCCCACCAGGAGACCGCGCGATGATGCGCCAGACACCCCCGTTCCGCGCCGACATGGTCGGCAGCCTGCTGCGCACCCCGGCCCTCAAGGAGGCGCGGGCCCAACATGCGGCCGGTACGATCGACGCCGCGGCGCTCGCCGCCATCGAGGACGCCGAGATCACCGCGCTGGTCCGCCGCCAGGAATCTGTCGGCCTGCAGGCGGTCACAGACGGCGAGTTCCGCCGTTCCTGGTGGCACTACGACTTCCTCTGGAACCTCGACGGCGTCAGCCGCGTCGAGGTCGCGGGCGGCATCCAGTTCGCCGGCGTTCAGACCAAGGCCGAGGCGCCGCATGTCACCGGCAAGATCGGCTTTTCCGGCCATCCCTTCCTGGCGCATTTCCGATTTCTCAAGAGCGTCGCCAGGGCGACGCCCAAGATGACCATTCCGTCACCGAGCATGCTGCACTACCGCTCCGGCCGGAAGCTCATCAACATGGGCGTCTATCCCGACATGGAGGATTTCTACGTCGATCTCGGCAATGCCTACGGCAAGGCCGTGCAGGCTTTCGCCGCCGAGGGCTGCCGCTACCTGCAGCTCGACGATGTCAGCTTCGCCTATTTCTGCGATCCCGAGCAGCGCCGCATGCTCGCCGAGCGCGGCGACGATCCCGACAAGCAGCCCGGCATCTATGCCGGCATGATCAACCGCGCATTGGCTGGCCGGCCCTCCGACATGGTCATCTCCATGCACCTGTGCCGGGGCAATTTCCGCTCCACCTTCGTGGCGTCGGGCGGCTACGAGCCCATCGCCGACCTGTTGTTCAACCAGGTCGATGTCGATGCCTATTTCATGGAGTGGGACACCGACCGGGCGGGCGGCTTCGAACCGCTGCGCTTCCTGCCCAAGGGCAAGTCCGTTGTGCTGGGCCTTGTCACCTCCAAGACCGGGACGCTGGAGAAGCGCGACGACATCCTGCGCCGCATCGAGGAGGCGGCGAAGTTCGCGCCGATCGAGCAGCTCTGCCTGTCGCCGCAGTGCGGCTTCGCCTCGACCGAGGAGGGGAATGTCCTGGCCGAGGACGAGCAATGGGCCAAGCTCGCGATGATCGTCGACATCTCCCGCGAGGTCTGGGGCCGCTGAGCGTCTGCCGGCCGGGGTTGTCCACAGCCCCGGCCGGTCTGTCCACAGCTGTCCTGCGCCACCGTGGCCCGGCCTGCTTGATCACGCCCGGTCCGCGCGGGACGGTATGCCTCTGATTCCGGGAGGCTATCTCATGCAGGCTTCGACCCGTCGGCGGGCCGCCGTGCTGCCACCGTTGCGTGTCCATTCAGCGGGCACCCGCGTCGACCTGCGTGCGATCCTGCGGGCGGCCGTCATCGTCGCTGCCGCCCTCGCCATCGTGGCCATGCGCTGACACGGCCGTTCGGCGCCGCCCGCGCAGCCGTGATGGTGATGTGTTTCTGAATCTGCGACGCCGCATTGTCTAAACGGAATCTTGCCACCGACGGTCTCAACCGTAGGTACGGTGAGGCAATTTTTTATTTCCTGATGTTGTACACACTGACCACAGGCGAGGTGAACGCGTGGTCATGGACAGGCTCCGGAGAAGCAGCGCGAAGATCGGGTGGTTCGTGCGGGACACCCGTGCGCATCTCACCCTGATTTTTGCACTCGCGCTGGTCCCGATGGCCATCACGGCGGGCGGCATGCTCGATTTTTCCCGACTGGCCAAGTCCAAGGCCAACCTCGCCAGCATCGCCGATTCTGCCGCGCTGGCGGGTGTCGGCGATCGGGTCGTATCGGCGGCCATCCCCTGGGCGCAGCAGAAGGATGCCAGCGAGAAGGCCCTGAAGGATACCTTTGCGCTGTTCCTGGCCACCAACAAGGACCCCTCCCTTAAGCTGACTGCCGATACCTACACGGTGTCGTATGTCAACAATGTCGTCACGGCCAAGATCTGTTACACGGCGGTCCAGTCCAACAGTCTCCTTGGTTTTGCCGGCATGAAGACCAATACCTTCAGCGGCTGTGCCACGGCCGAGTCGGCCCCCCCCACCTATTTCTCGGTCAACTTCCTCGTCGATGCCTCCGGTTCGATGGGGATCGGCGCGACCGCGGCTGACCAGACCCTGATGAACACGAAGCTGGGCTGCGCCTTCGCCTGCCATTCAATTGAAGGGGTCTATGGCTGCCCGCATATGACGACGAGCTGCGCCAAGGCCATCGGTGCGACGACCCGCTTCGACGTGGTGCGGTCGGCGATCGCAACCGTCCTCAGTGAGGCCAAGACGATGCAGACGCTCTGGCCCGGCCAGCCCAACGCATTGCTCGCGT
>JBMOJG010000581.1:0-2778 GCA_049316925.1 Alsobacter sp.
CCGATACGAGGCGGTGGTGCGGGCCGCGAATATCCGGCTGGATTGATACCCAGACCAACTGCCCTCGATAGACCGCGGGCGTAAGCGTCCGTCCTTGACTGCCTTGCGGCGCGTGGCGCTGATCGGCTGACCTCTGAGGCTGCTGGGCGGCGCGGATGTGCGTTGGCGCCCTTAAGCCTAGGGGTAAGGTCGATGCCGGACGGTCGGTTGGACGAGGTGATCAGCGTGGTGGCGCGTCGTCGCCGTTGGACGCTGGAGCAGAAGCTGGCACTGGTGGATGAGGTGTTGCGGCCCGGCGCGTCGGTTGCGGCGGTGGCGGACCGACATGGGATGAGCCGAAGCCTGCTGTTCGAATGGCGTCGCCAGGCCCGCGAGGGGAGGATGCCGGGCGTGGTGCGCGCAGGCGCGGCCGCGACGCTGGTGCCGGTCCGCATCGTGGAAGAGGCGCCACCGAAGGAGACGCCGCGCCCGCCGATGCCGTCGCACCGATCTGCCGAGCGGCCAGGCAAATCGGTGGCGATGGTCGAGGTGGTGCTGCCGAACGGCCGGGTGCTGCGGGTCTCGGAGGCGATCGCGCCGCAGGTGCTGGGGCGGCTGGCGGCGGCGCTGGACGCCTGATGCTGACGCTGCATGCTGGGATGCGCGTGCATCTCGCGCTCGGCACGACGGACATGCGTCGCGGCTTTGACGGCCTGGCTGCGCAGGTGCAGACGGTGCTGAAGGCCGATCCGTTCTCGGGCCACCTGTTCCTGTTCCGCGGCAGGCGCGGCGATCTGCTGAAGGCCTTGTGGTGGGACGGCCAGGGCCTGGTGCTGCTGGCGAAGCGGCTGGAGAAGGGCCGATTCATCTGGCCGACGATCGCGCGCGAGGGCGCCGTGACGCTGACGACGGCGCAGTTCGCGATGCTGCTGGAAGGCCTCGACTGGCGCACGCCGACGCCGAGCTGGAAGCCCGAGATCGCAGTCTAGACAAGCGATTCCGCCTTGCCCCGACACGGCGGCATCTGCGACGATTCCGCCGTGAAGCACCATGCCGAAAGCACGCTGCCCGAGGATCCCGCCGCGCTGATGGCGGTGATAGCGGCGCTGCGCGGGGAGTTGGCGGAGGCGCACTCGGCACGTCGCGCCGCGGAGCTCGGCCTGCTGGCCAGGACGCTCGAGGCGGAGCAGCTGCGGGTGCAGATTGCACGGCTGCGGCACGAGCGGTTCGGACGATCGTCGGAGCGCCTCGCGGGCGAGGTCGAGCAGCTCGAACTGCGGCTCGACGAGGTGCTCGCCGACATCGCGAACACGGCTGGCGCGGACGACGCGCAGGACGACACAACCTGCGCCAAGTCGCCGGAGGAAAAGGCGCGGCGCCGTGGCCGTCGCCCGCTGCCCGACAGCCTGCCGCGGCGGGATGTCGAGCACCTGCCCGCCGAGGGCTGCGCCTGCTCCGCCTGCGGCGGCGCGCTGCGCAAGGTGGGCGAGGACATCACCGAGATCCTCGAATACCGCCCCGGCCGGTTCGAGGTGGTGCGCCACGTCCGGCCCGCATTCTCCTGTCGGACCTGCGAGGCGATGACGCAGGCGCCGATGCCCTCGCTGCCGATCGAGCGCGGCAGGCCGGGCCCTGGGCTGCTGGCGCATGTGCTGGTCTCGAAATACTGCGACCACCTGCCCCTCTACCGCCAGTCGGAGATCTACGCCCGTGACGGGCTGGACCTGCCGCGTGGACTGCTGGCGGGCTGGGTCGGCAAGTCGGCCGAGTTGGTCGAGCCGATGGCCACTTACATCGGCCGCCACGCGCTGGCAGGGCCGCGGGTCCATGCCGATGACACGCCGATGCCGATGCTGGCACCCGGCCGCGGCAGGACGCAGACGGCAAGGGTCTGGGCCTATCTGCGCGACGACCGACCATTCGGCGGGCAGGACCCGCCCGCGGTGTTCTACGAGTTCACGCCGGACCGGAAGGGCGAGCACCCGCAGCGGCGCCTGCGCGACTTCCGCGGCATCCTGCAAGCCGATGCCTATGCGGGGTTCAACGCGCTCTACGAGGGCGGCCGCGTGGTCGAGGCGGCGTGCTGGACGCATGCGCGGCGCTACTTCCACGACGAGTTGCTGGCGAACGACAGCCCGCTCGCGCGCGAGGCCATCGAGCGCATGCGGCCGCTGTTCGCCATCGAGGCGGAGATCCATGGCCAGCCGCCCGAGGCGCGGCTCGCCACCCGCCTGGCGCGGTCCGCGCCGCTGATGGCCGACCTGCACGCCTGGCTGGAGGCGACGCTGCGACGGATCTCCGGCAAGTCGGACCTGGCCAAGGCGATCCGCTACACGCTGGCGCAGTGGAACGCGCTGACGACAGTGCTGCGCGACGGCCGCGCCTGCCTGCACAACAACGCCGCCGAGCGGCGGATGCGCCCGCTCGCGCTCGGGCGAAAGAACTACCTGTTCGCAGGATCGCCGGAGGGCGGCAGGCGCGCGGCGATCATCTACACCCTGGTCGGCACGGCGGAGATGAACGGCTGGGATCCGCAGGCATATCTGCGCGTGCTCCTCGACCGCATCGCCGACCACTCGATCAACCGCATCGGCGAACTCGCACCCTGGAACCTCCGGCCCGACACCGCCTGAGCGGCGTCAAGCCGCCACGACCGCAGCCGTCAGCGCACGCTTACCCGCGGGCAAACGCTGATGGCGGAGGAGAAGAGCACAAGGTCTTTGCCCTCTCCCACCAGGGTCAACATATACGTCGACAATTTCCCCAGACCTTTGAATAATGTTTTGTATCAATAACTAA
>JBMOJG010000582.1:0-2778 GCA_049316925.1 Alsobacter sp.
TTCGCCCGTCATGGCGTCCAGCAGCAGCGCCACGTCCTCGACGGTCCGTCCCATCGGCCCTCGACCGACAGCAGACGATCGATCTTGTTGCCGGGATCGGTCGCGACCCGGCCCGGGCTCGGCCGCAGCCCGACAACGCCGCAGAAGCTCGCCGGATTGCGCAGGCTGCCGCCCATGTCGGAACCATGCGCCGCCCAGGCCATGCCGGTGGCCAGCGCCACGGCCGCCCCGCCGGACGAGCCGGCCGCCGACAGCGCCGGGTTCCACGGGTTCAGGGTGGCACCGAACACAGGGTTGAAGGTATTGGCGCCGGCGCCGAATTCCGGCGTGTTGGACTTGGCGTAGATGACACCGCCTTCCGCCTCGAGCCTCGTCACCAGCGGATCGGACGCCTCGGGCACGTTGTCGGCAAACAGCGGCGACCCGTAGGTGGTGCGAACGCCGGCCACCTCGGTCAGGTCCTTGATCGGCACCGGCAGCCCGGCCAGCCGACCGCGCGCCGCGGGCGGCTTTGCCATCAGCGCATCCGCGTGGCGGCGGGCACGGTCGAAACACAGGGTTGGCAGGGCGTTGACGGCCGGATCGACAGCGGCAATGCGGGCCTCCAGCGCGTCGAGGCAGTCATGCGGCGTCACCTCGCCGGACTGCAGCCTGCTGACCACCGAACAGGCCGAAGCCCGTGTGAGCTCTTCGTGTCTGGACATGCCTGCCATTCCTCACGTTAGTGCAGTGCCGTTTCGCTTTGACGTGGCGACTGGCGACACCCATCATGGACCTTTCCCGCTTTTTGGACGAATAAGCCATGCTGACCAACCTGCAAGCCCGCGATGTCGAAACGCTGATCCACCCCTACACCAACCTTGCGACCTTCCGCGAAACCGGTCCGCTTGTCTTGGAACGCGGCAAGGGGGTCTGGGTGTTCGACAGCGACGGCCGCGGCTACATCGAGGGCATGGCCGGCCTGTGGTGTACCTCGCTGGGCTACGGCAACGAGGAACTTGTCGAGGTGGCGCGCGAGCAGATGCTCAAGCTGCCCTTCACCCACTTGTTCGGCGGCAAGAGCCACGACCCGGCGATCGAGCTGGCGGAAAAGCTGAAGGAGTGGGCGCCGATGCCCGTCTCCAAGGTTTTCTTCGGCGCCTCCGGCTCGGACGCCAACGACACCCAGATCAAGCTGATGTGGTACTACAATAACGCCATCGGCAGACCGAAGAAAAAGAAGATCATCGCCAGGCTTAAGGGCTATCACGGTGTGACGATCGCCTCAGCATCGCTGACGGGACTGCCCAACAATCACATCGATTTCGATCTTCCGATCCCCAACATCCTGCACACGTCGTGCCCGCACCACTACCGCTTCGCCAATCCGGGCGAGACGGAGGAGGAGTTCGCCACGCGTCTCGCCGACGAACTCGAGGAGATGATCCTTCGCGAGGGCCCCGACACCGTGGCGGCGTTCATCGCCGAGCCGGTGGGCGGCGCTGGCGGCGTCACAGTTCCACCGGCGACGTATTACGAGAAGATCCAGGCGGTTCTCGACCGGCACGACGTACTGCTCATCGCCGACGAGGTGATCTGCGGCTTTGGCCGGCTAGGCACCATGTTCGGCTCCTCGGCGATGGGCATGCGCCCCGACACGATGTCGCTCGCCAAGGCCATTACGTCGGCCTATTTCCCACTCTCGGCTGTCCTGATCCCCGGGAAGATCTACGAGGCCATGCTGGACGAGAGCCGCAAGATCGGCACGTTCGGGCACGGGTTCACCTATTCGGGCCACCCGGTCGGCTCGGCCATCGCCGTCAAGACACTCGAAATCTACGAGCGCGACAACATCATAGGCCATGTGCAAGGCATCATCCCCTGCTTCTGGCGCCGCCTTGAGGCGATCCGGGAACTGCCGCTGGTCGGCGAGGTCCGTGGCAAGGGGCTGGTGGCCGGTATCGAGCTGGTTGCCGACCTCCCCAGCAAACGCACCTTCGAGGCCAAGCGTGCCGTTGGCGCCCGCGCCGTCGCCTTCGCGCAGGAGGAGGGCCTGATCGTCCGCAACCTGGGCGACACGATCGCGGTCTGCCCGCCGTTGGTGATCACCCCGGCGGAAATCGATGAGATGTTTGACCGGCTCGACCGGGCGCTGGCACGGACCGAGGAGTGGGTCCGTCGTGAAGGCCTTCGTGGCTGAAGCGGCGTTCGATCGAAAGGGGACGACGGACCGGGCACCGCCGCCGCCCCCTTCGACCACGTCATGACGGGAAACCCGTCATATCCGGTTGTGGACCGCGCCAGCCCGCCCCGGTGACGCCCCGGATGGGCGCGACACAAGAACCATGGCTGTCCCGACAACCCTGCGATGTGCGTTGGCGCACGTTGCGATCGCTGCGCGTGTAAGGCCTGCAGCCAAATGGTCGACCCTCGGCCCCGGCATACCGGTCGACGGACCAAAGCGCAGGCATGCCGAGAGGGACGGTGGCCCCGGGCATGGCCACCGCCCCTGCAAGGCTGTCGTGGTGGGCGTGAGCCCGCCACCCACGGTCCCGGACCGCGCCAGCCCTGCCGTGGACGCCCCGATGGGCGTGACACAACCAGCCTGAAGTCCGCACACCCCGTTCGCTGTGCGATCTGGCACGTTGCCGGGTTCCGGGCCTTTGCGAGCGGACGACCGATCACACGGGATGTGCGCCGACCCACGCCAGGCCACTCTGTCCGGCCACAAGGTTTGATTAACCCTGATGGTCGAGTGTTGGGGCAGAGGTGGAGCAGAAGGGCCCTGCCCTTATTTCT
>JBMOJG010000583.1:0-2777 GCA_049316925.1 Alsobacter sp.
GTCCGGGACGATCGGGACACGAGCCTGATCCGGTTTCGGACAGTAACGACCTGCCGCCGGTTTGCAGGCCGACCGGCAGGGCGTCGGAATTCCTAATTAATGCACCAAACTTGCAAGCTCTGACTGTGCGGAGAAGCCTACGGCTGGGCAGTTGGCCAAGGCCGGATAGCTCTGGCCGCTACACAGCGGCGAGGGAAGGCCGCCCGCCGGTATGGGGTCAGTTTGAAATCTGATCCCAGAGCCAGGGCAGCGTGCTTCTCGCATCCGCCTCAGCTTCAGCGACTGTTGAGTACAGACCAGACATATGGGTCATATCCCAACATGGTCCGTAGTATTCGTCGCCATCCGTGAAGATCCATTCCGTAAAACGGAAAAGACCGTTTAAGTTAGAATCAACAGTAAGTCTCCGCTTGCCATCTGCGCTGGCAATTTCGACAATCGCTTTCATCTTTAAGCTGGCGCCTCCTTTTATCGCCCGCGTTTTCAAGCCTTCAGCTTTGCATCCTCAACCAGCCTGACGATATCCGTAATCCCCAAAGCCGATCCGATACGCCGCTCGCCATAGTCTGCACGGCTAGCACGGCTGGTGCATAATTCTTGAATATTTGAATTAAATCGCCGGCTCATCGTGGGCATTTTCGAAAACTGTTTGGTGTTTCATCCGGTCGTATTCGAGCCGAAGGCGATCCGTGTATCACCCCGATCCGTCACATCTGCTGATTGCGTGCCTGCTTGGCGGCGCGATCCTTGCCTGGGCAGCACCGGCCATCTTCGTGCGCCTCGCGAAGGGCGTGCTCAAGACCGGCATCGTCGCGGCCGGGGTGGCGATCGTGCTGAAGGGGACGCCGCTCGATCCGATGGACCTGCGGTTGCGCGGTGCGGCGACCCAGAGCATGGCCACCCTGTCGACTCAGGATATCATCAACCGCGCCGAACGGCTGGCGGCGGCGTTGCCGCAACCGCGCGGCCTCGAGCCGGTGACCGACCGGATGCCCAACACGGCGCTGTTCGCGCCGGTTTCGTTCCGCCTCAGCCAGATCCAGTTGCCCAGCCGTTTCACCGAAGCGCCGATTCGCCTGTTTCCTCAGACACAGTTTCCCAGCGTGTCGGCTGTTCAAGCCACCGTAAAGTCGACCGTCGAGTCAACGACGCTGCGGGTCACCACCATGCTGCGCTAGCTGCGCCTACCCATGGCCGGGCTGCTCTGGTAGAAGCACTCGCTCAAGGCCCATCGGGCGTTTTCCTGCCGCGTGGAACGATCATGCAGAAATTCACCACCCTGACGGGCGTCGCCGCCCCGCTCGCGATCACCAATGTCGACACCGACATGATCATCCCGAAGCAGTACCTGAAGACGATCGCGCGCACCGGGCTGGGCTCGGGGTTGTTCGCCGAGATGCGCTTTGCCGAGGACGGCGTCACCGAGAACCCCGATTTCGTGCTGAATCAGCCGGCCTACCGGAAGGCGCAGATCCTTGTGGCGGGTGACAATTTCGGCTGCGGGTCGTCGCGCGAGCATGCGCCCTGGGCGCTGCTCGATTTCGGCATCCGCTGCGTCATCTCGACCAGCTTTGCGGACATTTTCTACAACAACTGCTTCAAGAACGGCATCCTGCCGATCACCGTGTCGCAGAATGATCTCGACACGCTGTTCGACGACGCCCGGCGCGGGGCGAACGCGACGCTAACGGTTGATCTCGAGGCGCAGGAGATCCGCGGGCCGGACGGCGGCGTGGTGAGGTTCGACCTCGACCCGTTCCGCAAGCATTGCCTGCTCAACGGGCTCGACGATATCGGCCTCACCATGGAGAAGGCCCCGGCCATCGCGACCTATGAGAGCAAGGCCGCCGAGTCCCGCCCCTGGCTCTGAACGGCGTTTGGGAACGGCCAAACCTCATCTAGACTTGCCGGCATGCGCCGAATCGCCCTGATCCCGGCGGCCCTCGCGGTCGCCACCTTCACCGCCGGCCCCGCCGTTGCCCAGGCGGAGTTCCGCACCTGTCTGGCCGGCCTGCGCGGCGGTATCATCGCCCAGGGCGTGTCTGCGGCGACGTTTGACACGCATACGCGTTCGCTCGAGCCCGACATGAAGGTGCTCGAGTTCCTCAACGACCAGCCCGAGTTCAAGACCCCGATCTGGGACTATCTGGCGGCGCTGGTGGACGAGGAGCGCGTCGCCGACGGCCGCGCCATGTTGCGGCAGTGGTCATCCTCGCTGGCGGCGGCGGAGAGCCGCTATGGTGTCGACCGGGCCACCATCGTGGCCGTGTGGGGTGTCGAGTCCGATTTCGGCAAGTCGATCGGCAAACGGTTGCTGGTGCAGTCGCTGGCGACGCTGTCTTGCTTTGGCCGGCGGCAGTCTTTTTTCCGCGGCGAGTTTGCGGCGACGATGAAGATCCTCGACCGCGGCGACGTCGCGCCCGAGCATCTCACCGGGTCCTGGGCCGGCGCCTTCGGCCACACCCAGTTCATGCCGTCGACCTTCCTGCGGCTGGCGGTCGACCTCGACGGGGACGGTCGTCGTGACGTGGTCGACAGCGTGCCTGACGCGCTCGGCTCCACCGCCAACTACCTGGCGAAGGCGGGCTGGCAGACCGGCGGCACCTGGGGGTTCGAGGTTCGCCTTCCCGAGGGCGTCGGTGCCGGCATGGCGGGCCGGACCAAGAAGAAGCCGATGGCCAGCTGGGCAGCGCTGGGCGTGCGCCGGGTCGGTGGCGGGGCGCTGCCGGCTGACGGCAGTGCCGGCCTGCTGCTGCCTGCGGGCATTAACGGCCCCG